>CALUYU010000045.1 GCA_944325075.1 Candidatus Gastranaerophilales bacterium | reverse complement strand
TCATCATATCCTTTTTTAATCAATACTTGTTTTGCAAGCCTGATTGCCGTATTGTACCCGAATTTATTCTGATGAAGTAAAAGAGCAAGCAGAACTTTTTTCATATTGTCATCTAAAATGCTGTTATACTCACCCTGCTTTGTTATTTTGTATTGAGGGATTAGAGATTCAGCGTTGCCGGTTTTCTTGTAGGCTTGTATGTATCTCCTTAATGTTCCGATTGAAATACTTCCAAGGAATTCGTATGCTTTTGGTAAATACAAACCTGAATTGTACAGGTCTAAAAATTCAGCATCAGCTTGTTTTATTGTTGGATATTTGTTTCTGTGTTCAAGTGCGGCTTTAACAATATTCATTCTGTGATTTGCCGTCTGTCTTGCTTTATCTGTAATAACGGGCGGTTTGTAATTTAATGGAATAATTGCTGTTGATTTTGTTTCACATTCCCGAAGTTTTTGTTGTAATTCAGGTTCTAAACTTGAAAACAATATTTCGTATGAGATACCGCCGTTAACTTTGACTTCCCTTGAAATATATTTGCTTTCAGGTTTGTTGATTTCCATTCGGATTGAACGAGTGCTCTTTAACCCCTTAGCCTGTGCGATTTCTTTAATAGGGACGAACGAGTTAAAAGCGGTGCTTGCACCTGCTTTTTCAACGAGTGAGGAGCTAGAAGCTTTGCTTATATTTATATATTCATTCATGGTACACACACATTAACTCTGAAGATGAAGAATTGGAACATCACTTCCGATCATTGTGTCGGTTTCGTATCAATTAAAAATTTGAACAGAACAGCAGAATTTTCAAAAACCTCAAAAGACTCACTTGCCCGCAATAATCATACCATTTGAACCAAGCCTTAATCACCCTAAAACACAGGCACAAAGAGGATTAAAATCCTTTTGCCCGAAATAATCACACCATCTGCACCGAGTAGAAAAAGAGTAAAAAGAGTAATTACGGTTCACATGGTTTGATTATTTCCCGCCCCTGAAATCCGCTACACAAGCCAATTACCCAAAATAATCGCACCATCTGCCCTACGCAAAACACTCACTTCAATACACTCAAAAAAGTTGTAACATTAAAGTACTCCGGAGTAAAAATAATATAAATAACAATGACATAAAAAGACCGGAAACATATTCCGACCTTTTTTGAAAACTTACGCCCGGAGGGATTCGAACCCCCGACCTTTTGGTTCGTAGCCAAACGCTCTATCCAGCTGAGCTACGGGCGCTCATATATTCTTACTTTACAGGATATCCCTTAACGCTGAGGATTTAACCTTAACCAGCGGGTTCCCACAAATTTTATAATATCAGGAAAATTTTTTATTTTCAAGCCTTTTTTATATTTTTATAAAAAAATTTTTTTGGTATAATAATTCTATGGGGAATATTTTTAATAATGAAATGAATATGCTAAAAGCGCTTGCAATAATGCTTGTTGTTTCCGGTCATTTGGAATTTTCTCTTTTGGGAATTTTCCCGCCGTATTCATTCCAGCTGGCATTATTTTTCTTTATATCGGGATGTTTATTTAAAGATAAGTATCTCGATGATGTTGCACTTTTTGTTGAAAGACGAATAAAGAGTCTTCTTGTACCGTATTTTTGGTACAATCTGTTTTACATGTGCGTTACAATTTTGATAGCCAGGTTAACCGGAAAATTTTGGGGAATGCCGATTACATTAAAGAACTTCTTTATTACCCCTTTTCTGAACGGACACCAGTTTGATTTGTCCTGTCCTTTATGGTTTGTAACACAGTTGTTTATGACTATGATTGTTTTTCTCTTTTTAATGAGAAGTTTAAGGGCAGTTAAGGATAACAGATATTTCCATCTGATATTTTTTGCAATACTTGGTTTTGGGGCCATTCCCCTATCAAAAGTAATTCCCGTTACTCCGTTTGTACTTGTCGTAATTAGAACAATGATGTCTTTATTCTTTGTTTATCTAGGTTATTTCTATTATCACTTTATAAAAGACAAAATAGATATATTTACGCCAAAATGGTTTGGAGCTGTAATTGTTTTGCAGTCAATCCTATGGATGTTTAACCGGGATTATGATCCGGAACATGGAATTGGTTTAAGTTATGTTTTAGTTTGGGCAAGGTTTGACGATCAGATTATTGTTCCGGTTATTACAAGTATCACCGGGATTTGGGCCTCGTTGTTTGTTGTTAAAATAATGTATCCTTATTTAAAAGACGTTAAATTTTTGCAGGATATGGGGAATGTAACGTATCACGTTATGGCTAATCACTTGCTTGTAATGTATATTATTACTGCAATTTTTCTATATCTGAACGGAATACCTATCTCAGAGAGAGCAAATCATGATATTTACTGGATTTATAATCCGGTCCAGACCACATATCTATATTTTGTTCTAACAATGGTTATAACAACTTATATTGGTGTTCTTCAGAAGAAGCTAAAAACATTACTTTTTGATAAGAAAGATTAACAGTGATAAAAAGAATAATATTACTATTAATTGCAATATTTATAGTATTGCCGGTTTTTGGAACCGAGTATAAGGTAATACGGGTTGTAGACGGAGACACAGTTTACCTGGATTTTAACAATAACGGTATTGCAGATAAATCCGAGCGTGTAAGGTTAAGCGGGATAGACGCATTTGAAGTCAGACCTTCAGAAAACCTGGCCAGACAAATGGCCCGAATGAAAATAGAGACCGGAGAAGCATTAGCACTTGGGTATTTGGGCAGGGAATTTGCTGCCAAAGAACTTCTTTGGAAAACAGTTAATGCGGAATTTTCAGACAAGAACGCTTTTGATAAATATGATCGGCCGCTTATGTCAATAACTTATGATAACGGAAAAGACTTTGAAAAAGAAATTTTAAAAGCCGGACTTGCAGTTGTCTACAAAAATTCGACAAGAGCAAAAAAACTTAAACGTTACGAAAATTTGAAAAAAATAAGGGAAAACTTAAAAACTGCAAATTCTTTAAATCTTATGTACTATAACCGAAGAGAAAACAAGACTTTTCCAATAACTTCAGAAGAGGCACTTAATCCGGAGAATATTCTGATAAATATTAAAGATGATTTGTCAACGCAAAAAGAATAATAAAATTAAGAAGTTATAATGTATAGATTTTCATCAGAAGAATTTTTTACCTTTTCATAATTTAATGCTTCTGCCTGCTTGTTATAACTCTTTATTATACCTTGCCTGTCGACAGACATAACAGAGGCATTTGGATCCGGGAATGACATCCCCATCTTTTTGTAAAAACCAACAGCATCAGTTGGCCCGTTTAAAATTGGCTCGAGCTTAATATGTTTATGTTTTTTGGAGGCAGCCACATCCAAAAGTGCTGTAAATAAGGCCCTGCCAGCATTTTTTATACGTTTTTCAACCGCAGCCGGCCAAGTAGCAATGCCAATAAGTTCACTGCTTGTTCTGTTACAGATTGAAACAAGAATTCCACAGGGCTTTTTGTTCTGAAGAGCAAGAAACACCTTTTGATGTTTTGTAGTCCCTATAAAATCAGAAATAAATTCTATTAAATTCTGCCATACTGAAAAATTGGGCTCATTGGATTTTGAAGGTAAAAGCTTTTTCATATCTATAGATTTAACCAATTTTTCAACAAAATCTTTATCCTTTTTCCCCAGACTATAAATTTCAATTGCACTGTTTGCCCCATCGGCCAAGGCTGAGGAAACAGATTTTACTACTGCAATCTTTCTGGCCGTAAAGTTTGGAGAATAATTTTTTGTATTATATTCACTAACCGCTAACATATATTAAAAAAGATAAAACACGTAAATTTAAATTTTTGCGTAATGTTTTCAACAGCGCAAACAATTGTAACTTTTTGAAAATCGGATGATGCCAAGAAATTATTTAGAATTTTGTTTATTATAATATTCAAGTACAAGAGATTTTATATTTTCATCCTTACATCTTTGCGCTCTATCTATAGTTGTTTCATCAATTTTGGCACCGGCTTTCAGCAGGCTTTCAACAATCGGATAACTTTTTCTGCTTATTGCATACTTCAGCGGATTAAATAAATAACGTCCTTCATTTTCGATATCCGCACCATAGGCTATTAGAAGATCTACCATTTCGGGGGACTTAATTTGAATTGCAAACCCCAGAGGAGTCCCGAATTTTCTATATCTTAAGTTTGGATTTGCTCCGTATTTAAGAAAGAGTTCGGTTATTTCCAGATTCTTATTATATATTGCCATGGTAATAAGCGGCTCGCTTAAGTATTTTATGTTTGGATCAACCCCGGACAACAGAAACAACTCTACAGCTTTTTCATCATTATTTAAAACAGCGGTTGCAAAATCCGAGGAATCATATTTATATCCAAGTTCTTTAAGTTCCTTTTCGCAATGACCCTCCGGAATACGAGGTTCTCGTAAGGGTTCTGCATTAACGCAATTTAGACCAACCAGCAAAAATGTAAGTAATAATACTAAAATCCTCTTCATATATACTCCTTTACATATAACAATCTTATCATAGCTTAAATCAATTATCAACTCTTATAATTCCAATTGAATAGCCCCCTGGCGGAAAATCTTTATTTGGTCTTCAAAAATTCCGGCAACTGTTGATTCAAGCCCCTTTGCAAAATAGCCATAGTCAGGAATAACCATATCAACATACTTATTCATATTTTCAAAAGCCTGCTCATAAGTTTTGGCCGAGGGCTGATGCGACAAATTTGCGCTGGTTGTAGCAAGCACATGGCCAGGGATTAGGTTACAAATTTCCTGAAAAACTTCATTATCAGGAACCCGGATCCCTACTGTATTCTTTCCTGAGGTTACATAATCGGGAGTTTTCCCGGATTTTTCAAGAACAAGTGTCAATGCTCCGGGGAAATATTTTTTTATCAACCTGCAAGTTGTTTTCGATAAAGGCTGTTTCACATATTCCAAAAGATGATAGGGTTCCGAGGACATAAGTATTAATGGTTTTTGAGCCTCTCTATGTTTTATTTCATAAATTTTTTTAACTGCTTTCTCTGATGTTGGAATACAGCCAAGCCCCCATACTGTATCTGTTACGTACGCAATAACCCCGTCATTTTCAAGTATTCGTTTTATTTCTTCTTTATTTTCCAGCATATTTTCTCCTTTTTCCGCTCGTTTTCGCCTTAAGGACTTGTTTTTTCTGATATAATTTATTGACCTTTACCGAATTTTGCTTTTAATCTTGATGCTAGTTCACTTGCATAATCCATTTTCATTATGAGATTAAGCGGCGTATACACACCAATACATATAACAAATATCAAAACTATCTTTATAATTTCAAAAATCAGCTGAGGAAGTTCAATATACCGATCATAGGCAAAAGCCGCAGCCATACAAATTACAAAAGTTATTACTCCGGCCAGCAGCATTTTAAACAAATTTATAAATAATGCTCTGTAATCCATACTCATTTTACGCTTTATAAGCAGCCCAAGAACACAAGCATTAAAAAGTGTTACAAGAGAAGTTGAAAGAGTAATTCCGCCTATCCCCATGTGTAGTTTCGTTATGAAAATTATATTCAATAAGAACTTCAGAACAATAGATGAAAAAGCAACTATAAAAGGTGTTTTGCTATCATTAAAGGAATAATAAACCCTGGTTATAGAATCCCTGAAAACATACGGCAATATCGAAGCAGATAAAAACCACAAGGCCTCCGCAACCATAAAGGTTGCCTGAGCGTCAAAAGCTCCACGCTCAAAAACAAGTCTTACACAATCCAGTCCAACAACCAGAATTCCAATTATAATCGGGATTGCAGCAAAAAACAGCACTCCGACACCTTTGTTAAAATAATTTCTTATTCCATTGTAGTCTTTATCAGCCACAAGCCTTGCAAAAATCGGAAACAAAGGAACCAAAAAAGCCGTCACAAGGATACCAACAGGGAACTGAAATACTCTGTTTGCATAACCTATTGCTGTCCAGGCACCTTCTGATATTGAAGATGTAAAAAACATATCTACATAAATGTGTATTTGACCAACTGTAGAACTCAAGATTGCAGGAAAAAGTAATTCACAAATTTCTTTGAAATTAGGATTATTCGTAAACTCAAAATCAGGCCGAAACCTAAAACCTAGCTTTCTTACATTTGGATATTGTATAACAAGCTGAAGCACAGCCCCTATAGTTGTAGCCCAGGCAAGCGCATACCCTTTTTTGTCATCCGGCGCAAACATCACAGACACCAAAATAATTGCCAAACTCATTACGATAGGAGAAAGATTGGGCAGCATAAACTGCTTATAAATTATGAGTATACCGTAATAAATTCCGACGATACCGCCGATAATAAGCAAAGGAGTCATTATCTTTAAATGGATTGCAGCAAGCTCCACCATCTGTGCAGAACCACCGGATATAATTATCCCCATTATTTGCCGCGGGAAAACAAACATTATTACTGATAACACCAGAAAAAATATTATCGTTGCAGTCATAAATGTTGAATAAAGTTTATTTACTTTATCAACAGGCTTATCTTTCAATGAAGGAATTAATTTTGAAAAAACTGCAACAGTAGCGCTATGAAAAGGCCCACCAACGCCGCCAAGCAAAATTAAAGATAACGACGGGATTTGATATGCGTAATAATAAGCATCCGAAACAAGAGAGGCTCCATAATAATTAGCTATTACAATATCTCTTATAAATCCTATCAGCTTACTTACTATTGTAACAACAGCAATAAGCCAGGCCGCTTTTAATACACTTGTTGCTGCTCCCTCACCAGATACTATTGTTGACATCTTTTTCCACCAATTCCACAAATAATCTTACAGCCTTTTTATTGCTTTCCTCTCGCGGATATGAAAACGTTATCTTATTCCGACCTACCTTAATATAATCTGAAATATCAATTCTTGAGCATCTGTTTCCGCCAAAGAAACTTACCGGAAGCTCAAATACATAATTATTCCCGTTAATATTTACATTTAGTTTGCCGACCTGAAACTTATTATCCACTACCAAACTAGCTTTTTTCTTATTTGCATAAAATGTTTGAGCCACAACATTTTGCGAGTTATCAGCCGATATAATCACCGGTTTTGTACCGATAACTATTCCGGTATAGTAATGCTGCAAAATTTTATCAAAAGAAAGATGAAGTTCAGTTCCCATAAAACCGGCCCCATACTGACTCATACCCACTCCATGGCCAAACCCTCCGCCGTATGCTTTTACGGAAACAAGATTTCCGTCATTATCCTGAGCATTTTCAAAAGCTACATTGGCGCTTGGAAGGGCTTTTCCATCCTTTGTCAGAAGACGTCTGACAATAAGTTCTTTATAAACCTTATAGGTTTGGCTTTTTGTTATAATTTCAAGCTCTACTACTTTCCCTGAATCCCCGCGACGCTTCACTTTTAATTCAACAAGATCGTCAAGTTTATCACCCTGTTTAAAAAGCGGCGAAACGAAACCGGTCTTAGACTGAACAACCAGTGTAGACTCCAAAACTTTTTTCAACTCATCAGCACTCCACTCGCGCGTCCAACGGTAATACGGAGATCTTATGTCATATGCATCCGGACTGGATTTGTAAAATTCCAGAGCGTCCTCATCATTATTAAGAGGTTTTTGGCTTAAAATATCCGGTTTTGCCTTAAGGTATGGTTTTTCAGAAGACGGAAATGACTTTGTCAACGGATCGGAAAATGCATGAGAATAACTTTCTGTATACCCGCCAGCCGTTGAAGAGTACTGGGCCAGTATAAGATCCCAATCATAAAGCGCAACAAGACCTTCTGTTTCACTAACTGCACGGTTTGAAAGTTCTTTTTCAGTATTGGCGCCAAAATAAACCTGGCTTGCAACAGAATCTACAACATCATAGTTTGCTGAAGATTTTGAGCGCGGAGACAGAACATAGTTTCGCGCTGCGACACTTTGAGCTTTTAGTGCCTCGAGCCCAAAATTTACCGGCATTTCATTAGGAACGACTCCTCTAAGGTATTCTTCCACTCCAAGTCTGTTTATCAGGTTAAACTGCTTACCATCAGAAGTCTTTACTATTTCAAAACTTCCATGATATAACGCCGGTTTGCCTGCCCGCTTCAAATCTTTTACACCAAGACATCCGCCAAAGCTTGTAAATCTTAACGGCCCCGCAACATTTGCTATTTCTGTTCCGTCATCTTCAGTTAATTTATAAGTGCCGTCATCCTGCAAGGTCACGTTAACATTCTTGTTTGGAGAAAATTTTTCAACAAGACTACCGTCATTATATACATCAAGATAATCCGTTCCATATATCCCTATAGTCTTATAAACATACGTCGAGAACGAACTATTGCCAATTCCAACACGTACACTCTCAGCCGCAGTAACATTTGCCGCATCGGAAATTTCAGCCTGACGGGCAATATTTGCCGTCGCAGCCGGTATTGATGGAAATGCCGCTGCCATATTATTGGGGGCCAACCAAAACAACAGCAGCATAAAAATATAAATTATTTGCTTTCCCACGTAGTGCCTTCCTTTGAATCCTTTAATACAATGCCGCATTCATCAAGTGAAAGTCGTATCGTATCAGCCACTGACCAATTTTTCTCCTCACGGGCCTTTTTGCGGTAAGCAATCAAGTCCTCCATTGAGTCAAACTTCTCATTTAATTTGGTCGAAACATTCGCCAGAGCATTTTTTATTGTCTCCTGAGACAACTCTTGTTTGTCAAAGCTAAATCCCAAAACAGAGGCAAGTTTAAATAAAAGAGTAAACGCACCTTTTTCATCTTTATTGGCTCTGTTTGCAAGATCAAACAATACAGCCAGCGCCCTGGATGTATTTAAATCCTCGTCCATAGCCTCAATAAACTGCTTATATGCGGGAGAAGTCTCAATATTAAAACTTTCATCGACCGGTGTCCGCTTAGCATTAAGCAGCCGCTTTACTCCAGAACGCGCTGACTCCAATGCCTCATCGGAAAATTCCACCGGCATTCTGTAGTGGTTAGTTAAAATAAAAAATCTGATTGTATTAGCGTCAAACTTCTTAAGTAAATCGTCTATAGTAAGAAAATTACCCAGAGACTTGGACATTTTTTCTTTGTTAATTGTCACGAACCCATTGTGGAGCCAGTAATTAACAAATTTGCAGCCATTAGCGCATTCAGACTGAGCAATTTCATTCTCGTGATGAGGGAAAACCAAATCTGCACCGCCCGCGTGAATATCAATTGTTTTCCCAAGATACTTTCTGCTCATTGCCGAACACTCTATATGCCAGCCGGGACGCCCTACTCCCCACGGAGAATTGTAGCCGAATTTTTCATCTTTTTTCCAAAGTGCAAAATCAAGCGGATCCTCTTTATGTTCTCCAATCTCAATTCTTGCACCGCTTTCAAGTTTATCTATCGGCTGTTTTGACAAATAACCGTACTTAGGGAACTTCTTTACCCTGAAATAAACATCCCCGTCAGCTTCATAAGCAAACCCTTTGCTTATAAGATCTTTTATGATTGAAATCATTTCACCAATTGTTTTTGTTGCAAACGGTTCAATATCCGGTTTTGAAACATTAAGGGCTTTCATTGATTTATCAAACTGCTTATACCAATACTGAGAAACCTCTTCAGGAGTTTTTCCCTCAGTTTCAGCCTTTTTTAAAATCTTATCATCAACATCGGTTACATTTCTGCAATACGTAACATCATATCCGCGAAATTTCAGATATCTGTATAAAACATCCCAAGTTATATAACATCTGGCATGACCAAGGTGAGCATAATCATAAACCGTTGGCCCGCAAACATACATTTTAACTTTATTTCCGTCTATCGGTGTAAAATCTTCTAACTGATTTGTGTATGAATTATATAATTTCATAAATAATATCCCTCTCATACTTAATCTTATCATAAAAAAATATGGAATAAAGTTTTGTTAAGCAAAAATTACGAAAAAAAGCAATTCCCAAATAAATATATACTTTATATAAATATAATATAGCGAGGATGATATAAGGAGACACTTATGGGTGAGAACGTAACAACAATAGTACAAAATGGTGAATCTTTGGGATTATACGCCAAAATGTACGGATGTAGTGCAGAAGAGATATCAAAACTTAATCCGGGTAAAATCGGTAAAAACGGTAAAATAAAAGAAGGAGAAGTATTAATTATACCGATTGGCAAACAGCCTCAAAAAACAGAGAAGAAAGACCGCACTACAATGGAGGAAAAGCTTAATTATTTTAATGACAAACTTGAAGAAGCAAAGATGAAGATTTATGATCCGAAACTTTCCGGCGCTGAACGTGAAAAATACGAACAGGAATATATTAATCTTTTGAACATGAAAAAGCAAAGAGCCGAAACCGCCGAAATTGTCTTGTCAAAAGATGGAATGCATTTTGAACTTAAACTAAAAAAAGATATAACAATTGCGAATTTCAGAGAACTTTTCCCGGAAGTAATCAAAAACTTCAAAGACTATTCAGATGAAACAAACCAAACCCGCTATGAAAACGGAAAAGGTTTTATCAGGGATCCGGAAGAAATTACTTTATATGAAGGTTCAGAATTTACACTAAAAACACAGGAATACGCCTATCAGGGATTCTTCAGTGAACTTGGAACCTCAATAAGTAAAACTCTTGGCATCGGAGAATTTGACAGATAATTAAACAGCTGAAATATAATCCAAAACAGCAGATACCGGTTGGAATAAATTTTCGACCGGTATTTCTTCATCCAGTTCAAGAGTTATTACCGGAATATTCCTCTCCACACCGCAGTAATTCCCGAAACTGCCCGGAGTTGGATAACCAATACTTGCCTCCGCAGGATATCCGGTTATCTCGGATATTGCAGCTGCAATCTTTTCGGCAGGGCCATCATAATTTACTACTTTGTAAGGCGCGTGCAATGTTAATATTAAATCAGGTTTATACGACTCTATAATATCAATAACAAAATTTGTCTCAATTTCACTTGCGGCAGATTTGCCCCCGAAATATGAGGAGGTTTCAATATCACAGTCTGCATTTTCACCTTCATTTTTCCCCCAGTTTGCAGTCGGGAAATTTCGGTTCAGATCAACCCCGTTTGCATTTGTTCGAGTATGCAGCTCCATCCCGTCCGGGTTTAAGCAAGGAATAAAAAGCATTGAATTTTTCGAATTTATTAATACCGCGTCTAACCCTGAATATTCATTTAAATAACGTTCTATCAAGTATTTTCCCTGAGGTTCATCCCCATGAAAAACACCTATTACAAGAACAATCCCGGATTTTTTAGAATAGTTGGGAGACAATAATTCGATAATATTACCCTTTAATGTTTTAGCGGATTTAAGAACTTCAATCTTCATCTATGCCTCAAACAATGCATTTATAAAATCATCAGCATTAAATGCTTTTAAATCTTCCATTTTTTCTCCAACACCGATAAGTTTTACCGGAAGTTTCATTTCTTTTGCAACAGAAAGAACTACAGCTCCCTTTGCTGACCCGTCAAGTTTGGTAAGCGCGACACAAGTCAGGTTCACCGCATCTAAAAATACCTTTGCCTGCTGTAATCCGTTTTGGCCAGTATTTGCATCGAGCACAAGAATACTTTCACGTAAACTTTCAGGAGCATTTTTATCAATAACCGCTTTAATTTTGGAGAGTTCCTCCATCAGATTAAATTTATTTTGCAGCCTGCCTGCCGTATCCACCAAAACAACGTCATAGTTTTCATTCTTAGCCTTCTGTATTGTTTCGTAAACAACAGAGGCAGGATCAGCCTTATCCCGTCTTACAATATCCGCACCTGCACGCTCAGACCATATATTAAGCTGTTCTTCCGCTGCTGCACGGAAAGTATCTCCCGCAGCAATAAGCACACGCTTGCCCTCCTGCTTAAATTTATATGCAAGTTTGGCAATAAGCGTTGTCTTTCCTGATCCGTTGACTCCGGCTATAAAATATATATTTAATGAATTATCACTGAAGTTTAATTTATTTGATCCTGCCTCTTCAAGCGTCTTTTTAAATTCCGCCCTCAGATATTCCCGGATTTCGGAAGGCTTAATTTTTGTCTGGTTACGCAGTTTATCGACAAGCGAGGCAGCATAGCCAACCCCAAGATCCGCACTGATAAGCATATCTTCCATATCATCCAAAACAAATTCCGAAAAAGTTTCCTCATTTTCGACAACACCGGCAACATTTCCAACAAGTGTTTGCGCCGTGTTTGAGACAACCTTTTTCAGATTATTAAAACTTTCCGAAAAAAATTTAAACATTAGCTTAATCCGTTTTCAAGAATAACTTTTGCCAAAATTCCGTTAATAAATGAATAACTATCATCAGTAGAATACTTTTTGGCAAGTTCAAGCGCTTCATCAACAACTACCTTCATCGGAGCGTCTTTGATGTACAAAAGCTCAATGATTGCAATCCGCAATATATCTCTGTCCATTTTTACAAGACGATCAATATTCCAGTTTTTAGCATGTTTTTTAATAATATTATCAATATCGTTATGATGTTTCTGAAAACACTCTGCAATTTCAATTGCATAAGCCTTTACTTCATTTTGGGATTCCAGCGCTGCAAATTCTGCAATTTCCAGTGCAAGAAGTGCCTTTTCCGCAATATCAATCATTTCATCAATACGCCCGGTCATATCAGATGTCAGTGGAAGCGGTACCGGAATATTGGCCGAATCAATGGGTCTTTTTAAGTTAATTTCGTGCTCGGCCTCATAATCGCTTATTTTATTTTTCATATCAACAAGTGAGCCTAGTGCTATTTTGAGTTCATCACTTGCATTACTTGATAATATTCTGACCGACTTTAGAATAATATCTTCAAGATCATCTTTTGAGTAATTTTGTATTTTTTTATCAAACTGTGAAAATAATATAAATGCTAATTCTCTTGCTGCTCTACGCGCTTGCATAATCTTTCCTCTTTAATAAATTATCTGAACAAAATGCATATTAACACAAAAGCATTTTTAGAACAAGATATCAGTTCATATTTCTAGCTTTGAGAAAAAATAAATTAAACAAGCTTAAAGAATTTTTCATTAACTAAGCCTGCCGGATCTGTAAGCAGCTGCACGGCGTTGTGCAAGAATTGCCTGAGCTTCCGGAGATAAACCCAGAGATTGTTGTTGTAATGTTGAGGTTTGAGGATTTGTCTGAGCTGCTGCTGTTTTATTTGTGCCAAATGTTTTATTTATCTCTCCTGCAACATCTTTTACGCCTTCTGCAATTGTAGCGGCAGTGTTAATCCAGTTGGTTTTAGAGTTAGTTCCGTTTGAATTAAGAGGATTTGTAGCAGTAGTTAAACCTCCAGCAGCGTCACCAGAGGCCCCGTCAACAACATCAGCAGCACCTCCACCCTCTACTTTTTGGGCAACACTGTCTGCAATTTCACGGCTTTCTGCAGCTTGGGTTGTTGCTTGTTCAAGGGTTTGATCAATTTGTTTTATATCAGCACTTAAATTTTTAACTCCTTTAACTGCAGCCCCGGCTGTTTGTACAGCAGATGCGGCGGATGAAATAAATTTACCAATATCCCCCTGAGCTGCCGCTGTTGCAGCCAATGTTACCTGAGAGGCCGCAACTCCGCATGTTCCAACTGTTTCAACTGTTTTTCCGACTTTAGTTACAACTCCACCTGCTTTTATTAGTGCTGCTCCTGCTGCAGCTCCAAAAACTGTTGAAGAAAGAGCAGTACCTGTAGCAATCATAACTTGCCCGACTTTTTGGGTTACATTACCGACATTCTTTACTGTTGTTGATATATCTGAAACTTTTTGGGCAAATTTTTCAATTTTTGAATTTTGGCTATCTGCTTCATTAGCGGTTGAAAGCATTTTTGTATAATATTTCTGCTTCATTTTAACCTGAGTATTCATTTTGGTTTGTGTAGTACTTAGGTTTTCCTTAGTTGCCTTAATTTTTACAGTATAAGATTCCTGATTTGCCGCAATGGCATTCATTCTTGCGGAAATAGTCTTGAGTTTTTCCTGATCTTCAGGCTTATTACTACCTTGAAGTTTTTCCGCTTCTGACTGGAGCTGCTTTAACTCCTGTTGTTCCTGTTCAGCCTGCTCCTGGAGTTTTTGAAGTTCCTTTTGCTCGCTTTCAAAAGTTTTTAATGTTGAATTGTATTGTTTATTAAGATCTTTTTCATCCCGTTGAAGAGATTTGAAAGCAGCCTTGGCTTCTTTTTGAAGATTTTTAGCCTCTTTCCCCTGAGCCTCAACTTCTTCTGTTTGTTTTTTACAATTCTCAGCATCTTTTTCGGCTGCATCTGCCTGAGCCATACCACTTTCGACAGAAACCTCCTGAGTATTGCCAGCTCCATCCTGTAACGTAGCCCCGGCGTAACTCTGTTCTCCGTTTGTTTCATCCTCTGAGTAATATGCGGTTATATTTGAACTATCCTGAGAAGCTTTTTCCCATACACTCCACTGATCTAATTTTTGTTGAGAGGCCATAATACCATAATCGGCCGAATTTTCGTCTACTCCGCCTTTTTGAGCATCCGCTTTGCCGGCTTGCTGCATTTGCTGCAACTTAGCAAGCATAGACGGATCTAATTTTGATATATTAATACCACTCATTTTATACTCTCTGTTTTAGGCCACTATATATATAAAGTACATATTTAATATATGTTTTGCGTAAAAATTCCAATTTGTTACAAAAATACATAAAAAGTTTACAATTATATTACTTATTTGCGTTTTTTATTTATTTCTGGTAGTATAATTTGGTATTTTAGTTTAAAAAGGGAGAATAATATGAAATTAATGGAAGGTAAAAAGGGTATTATTTTTGGAGTTTCTAATACTCACGGGATAGCTTACGCTATTGCCAGACAATTATTTGAAGCCGGTGCAGACATTGCATTCACATATGCAGGTGAAACAATGGAAAAACGTGTAAGACCGCTTGCAGAAAGTATGAATGCAAAATTAATAATGAGCTGTGATGTCACTAAAGAAGATGAAGTTGCTGCTGTTTTCAAAGAGTGTGAAAAAACATACGGGAAACTTGATTTTGTTGTACACGCAGTTGCGTTTGCGGCAAAAGAAGATTTGCAGGGAAGATTCATTGACACATCACGTGAAGGATGGGATTTAGCTCTTGGTGTAAGTGCTTATTCTCTTATTTCTCTATGCAAACACGCTGAACCTATTATGAATGAAGGCGGATCTATTTTTGCTTTGACATACCTTGGTTCAGAATATGTTGTGGCGAATTACAATGTTATGGGTGTTGCTAAAGCTGCTCTTGAATCTTCTATGAGATATCTTGCGGCGGATCTTGGCAAGAAAAACATCAGAGTTAACTGTATATCTGCCGGTGCTGTTAAAACACTTGCTGCAAAGGGAATTTCAGGATTTGATAAGATGCTCAAAGCAGCAATCGCAAAAGCTCCTCTCCAAAGAAATGTTTCTCTGGAAGATGTTGGTAAAGCAGGTTTATATCTTGCCTCTGATCTTTCTACCGGAACAACCGGACAAATTCTTTATGTTGATTGCGGCTGCCACGCGGTTTATGCGTCTTTGGAAGAGATGGAAATTATCTCTAATGCGATTACTGCCCAACATAAATAATTTTCACAATATGATCTTTTCAAAACGGACGGATTTAATTTTTCTTCCGTCCGTTTTTGCAGTTTGAAGATTACTTTAGAATACAAATCGGAGGGAAGCAAAAATTTTGGATAATTTAGTAATCCGGCAAGAATTACCTAAAGATTACGGTAAAGTATTAAAATTAATAAAATATGCTTTTAAAAATGTTGAGCATAGCGATAAAAATGAACATTATTTAGTAGAAAATCTAAGAAAAAGTAAAGAATTTATTCCTGAACTTTCAATTGTAGCGGAATTGAATAATGAAATTGTCGGATATATCCTTTTTACAAAAGTTCGAGTGGGGGCAACTACACAACTTGCGTTAGCCCCTCTTACAGTATCTCCGGTGTATCAAAAGCAGGGGATAGGGGGAAGGCTTATCAATGAAGGCCACAAACTTGCAAAGTTAATGGAATATGAATACTCTATAGTACTAGGCTCTCCTTTATACTATTCACGTTTTGGATATATATCGGCTAAAACCTATGGGATTGAGTGCCCATTTGATATCCCGGAAGACTATTATATGGCAAAAAATCTTCAGGAGAAAACGACTAATCTCTGCGCGGTGGTTGAATATCCTAAAGAATTTAACATGTAAGATAAATAGATATTATCTTTTTAATGGTGCCGACAAGGGGACTATTATAGAAGCTTTTGGTCATATAAACTAGACATGTAAACAGTAAGCAAAGATGCCTACTCAAAATTCGTCAAGATAACAAAAATCCAGTGCAGAATTTTTGTAACATTCGACTTTTTCTGGAAAGAGCTTGATATCTATAATAAAAATTTTATAATCCCGAACATAATTTATAAATCAAATGCACCATCTTTTTGCCTTTAACATTTTTTATAAAATGTCCACATATGTTTGCGTTCAAATTTTCTGCGACTTTTCTGGACGCTATATTTCCCGGACGGATCTCAAAAATTACTTCCTTCAATTTTAATATAGCAAACGCATAATCAACTAATGCCTTTGCTGCTTCTGTTGCAAAGCTTTTACCCCAATATTCTTTTTTCAAAATATATCCGATTTCATAATATTTATGTCCATTGATAACATCAGGTATTAGAGCGGCCTGTCCCAAAATCTTTCCTGAAATATTTTCAACCATTAAAAAGTACCCAAGATTATATTTTTTATAAAGTCCTAAATTTTTATCAATCCAATTTTGAACATCTTCATTACTAAAATTATATTCCCAAGCATACATAACCTCTTTATCCTGAAGTATAATTTTTAGCTCTTCAAAATCATCCTGCGTTATATATCTTAGTACAAATCTCTCTGTTTTCAAAAATATGTTAGTCATTTTATTCTTTTATAAATAGTATCTTGGATTTCATTGGGCAGTCTAAATAATAAATTTTGCCCATTTACGTTTATCTTCATAAACTTACCAATAAATATATCGTTTTTAATACTACTAGCTGATTTTGGTAATTTAATATTATACTGGGAGGTAAAAGTATTAAGAGTTAATACATCAAAAGTTTCATAACATTCAAAATAAAATTTATTTTTAAACAAGGTACTCTGATATTCACCTCTATAAGAAGGTAAAAAACCTAAATTGAGCAATGTAATCTCAAAACGGACTGCGGAATTATTTGAATTATGTACTATAGCTTCTTTATCATAGAAAAAATCATTATCTTTGAAAGTTTGAATTAGTTTTTGTTCTTGATTTATTCCTAATAAATATAAAACTATAAATAATACAACTAATAGAATAGCAATTAATGACATTGTTAATGGCCCCATTTTATTAAGAACTTAAATTTTCTTTATTCAAAATATTATTAATTATGAGTAGAATCAAATATGCAACTAACTTTTGTTTATACATATTTGACAATGTGTTGCATAGTATTAGCAATTATAAAAAATAGAATGTATATAATGTCACTTAACCAAATTAAATTATTTTTTCTTGATTTATCTAATTTATTTTTGCCAATCTTGTATATGTCAACAGACATTCTAATAATATAATAAAGTGCGCCTAATGGAATAATTATTAAAACCAATAATGATAACAAAATAGTAGTTATTGGAGCGGGTGTAATATGATGTGAAATTATATATCTTGAATATAATAACACACAAATCGAAAACAAAAAGAAATAAGACAATTTAATATAATATTTCGAATATAACCTGTATTCTTTAAGGATTGAAAACATTTTATTAAGTTTGTTCTTATTCATATAGTAATTCCTCATTATAAAATGGTGTCGACGGCGGGACTTGTCTTGGATTTTACTGTCTCTCGGGCAAGTAATTTGCTTCACTACGTTGCCGCAAATTTTGCCCTCACTTACTCGAGTTCGCTCGCTTTGCTCGACTCCACTCTTACGTAAAATCCGCTGAACCCGCCAAAGACGGATTAAAGCCCTCACCACTTGAGCATATTAAAAAGAGGATAACATTTGTTATCCTCTTTTTAATTGTCGACGGCGGGACTTGAACCCGCACGGGTTTCCCCACACGCCCCTCAAACGTGCGCGTATACCGATTCCGCCACG
>CALUYU010000044.1 GCA_944325075.1 Candidatus Gastranaerophilales bacterium | reverse complement strand
CGAACTTTTTTGCATTTATGCTTTACCGGTTCGTTAATTGAGGAGACCATGCTACCAATCAAAGCTTCCATTGATTGCTGGCCATTTGAATACTTAATTGAGTTTTCGTCTATTTTTCTATTGATTCTTATTGTCATGCCTCTATGACCTCTTTATACAGAATATAATAACATTTTGAATATTTTGCAAGCCTGTAATCAAACATTTACAAGCTGTAGAGGGAGATTGTTGCTTGCTAAAATCTTATGAAACAAGTGTTTTCAGGTATTGTAAATTTTTATAAAATTTGTAAAAGGGGTTAAAAAATTAACTCCTTTTTTACATTGTTAAATATTTTCATTTGGCTTAGTTTCATGCCCGAAGATATACCTTAGTCCTGCATTAGCGGCAATACCGTTTCTGCCGCCATGGCGAAGAAGCACCTGCCCGTATGCCGTAAAGTTATCCGTTAATCGTTTTCTGGATGTCCAAACCATACTGAACATAAGGTTTCATGCTTAAGGCCGGCAGAGTTGCCATATTGGCTGTAAACTGCGAATCATTCATTATGTTCCAGTTCATTCCCGCTGTTAAGTATGGCTGCCAGCCGTTTTTGGTGTTGAGTGCAAATCTTACGTTCGGCGAAATTTGTAAAGCATGCAACGGGTCGCCGTTTATGCTTACACCTGCTAAGTTTGTGTAATCAAATGTGTTTACGAAGGTGTAGCTTAAGAGTAAACTCGGCTGAATTATAAATTTTCCGTCTTTAAATTCAAAGTTATATCCTGTTTTGTTTGCAACACCGGCCATAAACATTGGTGATTTTTACTGCCGTACATTGTACTTACATCAGCTATATTCATACCAACACTAGCAAAATGGTGATGAAAAAGTTGGAAACAAACACTGTTTACGAACGTGAATTTTTGTAAATTATTTGTCATTATTTTTAATAATAATGGCAAATTTATTCTTTATGAGGTTTAATCTAAAAAAGAAGGAATTATGAAGATTAATCCAGTATATTATCAAACATATAATTACAGCGCAACACAAAATCAACAACAAAAGTTAAATAATCTTAATTCTAATTATGCACATAAATATATTCAAAAGGATGCCTTTATGTTTACTGGTTCAACTAATATGTTGGACAAGGCTAAAAATTTAGGTAAAAAGGTTGTCGATAAAGCTAAAGAAACTTTTTCTGATTTCTCATCACTTTTTACAAATCAAAATATTGAACTTTCTAAAGAAGAGGAGACCTTTATTGATAGTTATTTTAAGAAAGAAGCAGAAATTAAAGCTGAATATGACAAAAAAATAGCAGCGATAAAAGATGGTTTTTGGGATCACTGGACGAATGGCTCAGAAAAAGAACGGCAAAAATTACGTGAAGAAAAAACGAAAGCTTTAAAAGTTGCATATGCATATCAAGATTTATTTGAACAGAGGGAACAAGAGGCAATTGCTAACAAAAATAAATTTGCGCAACTTGCAAAACAGCTAAATATGAGTAAAGAAATTTTGGCGGCATTTGAGAGTTCTCAATTATCAAGTCAGCGAAGACTTGATATTATTAAAAGAAGAAAAGAACTTTTAGATAAAAAGGGATTTAGTCAAATTGCCGGTTATATCAATGAGAGAAATAAGCTGCAAGAAAGTTTTCTTGATTTAATTGATGATGAAAAAGCAGGAAAATATTTAACGAAATCAATTCCAAATGCAATATTGTTTTATGGGCCTACCGGTTGCGGAAAAACTACTTTCGTAAAGGCACTTGCAGAAGAAGCAGATTGTAAATTCATAACTATTCAGTGTAGAGGTCCACAAAAAGAAAAAGAACAACACCTTCATAATACTCTTATGGGATATACTGATACTGATGATTTTGATGAAGAAATTGAAGTTCCTGGATTGCTTGAGAAAGCACAAAAGAACTTTTTAAAGACAGGTAAAAGAACCATTATCCTTATTGATGAATTTGATAGATTCTTTGGAAAAGATGTTTCAAATAAGTTTATAAGTGAAATGAAAGGAATTTTAGAAAGTTGTTCTGAGGATAACCATGTAACATTTTTCCTTACAACAAATAAACCGCAAAAAATTCCTTATGAATTAAGAAATTCACATAGAATTGAACCCGCTTATCCTCTTGATCCCCCAAATAAAACTAATGCTGTAGCAGTAATTGAACATTATCTTCAAGGGTGCGATACACAGGATTTGGATTACAATATTATTTTGAATGAATTATTTAAATATGCACCTGATGAGATATACAGTAATACCCATTTAAAGGCGATTTGTGAACTTGCTGCAGATGTTGTAAAACCTGATGGCAGCCCACTAACAACAGATATGTTCCTTCAAGCTGTAGAACAATATAACAATTCAAATACTGACCATAATCTTTTAAGAATAACAAAAGAATATCTAAAACAGTATGAAAACGATAAGGCAAATTTATAAAGGAATTTTATTATGAAAACTTTTGGAGTAACAACTTTTAACAGCAATATAGATGCAAAAAGAAACAAAAAAAGAAAAATATTAGAGTCTACTGCAATCTTAGCAGGCTCAACTGCGGTTATTCCTACAAGTTTTTTAATTGCTGACAATTTTAGCAATAATAAGAAGAATTATCTAAAATCAGTTAAAAATGAAAAAGAGATATTTACTAAAACTGTTCAAAAAAATACTGATGTAGGTGTGGGTCTATTAAAAAAAATGGGGAAACCCATAGATGACAATGTAATAAAAACCATTAAAGATCAAGTTGAAATAACAGAAAAATCTAAATTAGAAGAAAAATTAGCACTTTTAAACAAACTTCGTAAATCACATGTTAATAAAGGTTTAAAAATTTCTGCAGGAGTAGGATTAAGTCTTGGTGCAGCTATTCTCGGAATAAAAAATGTTTATGAAAAACAAAAAAATCAATCAGTGCAAGTAAATTCAACTACTCAAACTTATAATAATAAAATAACATCAAATAATAGTCTGTCATTTGGAAATACAAAAAAAAAATCTCTTTTACCGGAATTGTTGATAAAATTGCGGATGGATTAACGCCTCAACAATTAAAAAATTGGCAAGATTACGTAAATGGAATATTTCCAACCTTAGAGGAAACTAAATGGGCACGTAAAATTGCAGACTTTAGATTAAAAGATTGGCCTAAAGGTATTGTAGATTCTTATATTGCAAAATATTTTAAGCCTTCAACAGATAGAGAATACCACACATATTTACTGAAACAGGACATTATAGTTCCACCAGAACCGCCAAATTATTATAGGAATTATGATAAATGGTTTAATACTCAACGGTGGAAAGATTTTCAGAAATGGCCGGATTATATAGACAAAGCTACTCAATTCGAAAGAATGGAAAGTATTATTAAACAGGAAAGAATAAAAAGTTATGCATTGGAAAAAGCACGACTTGAACAAGCTGCAAAGAAAGAACTATCTGCAGCTTGCGTTAAATATCAAATAAATGAGGAATTTTTATCTGCATTTAATAGCGATAATAAAAAAGTAAAAATTCCGGATGCTCTGATGATACAGAGTAAGAGTAAAGAAGATGCCACAGAAACATTAAAATGGATTGTTGGTAAGTCAAATTCAAACTATATATATATTGAAGATAAAAACGAATCAAATTATACAAGATTGGATCAAATTCTTACAGTGCTAGAAGAAGCAGAAGAAAATTATAAAAAAAATGGGAAACGAACTCTTGTATGGGTTGAAAATTTTGACAAATTACTATCAAAAGACTCTGATAACGAGGAAGTAATCGGAGATTTAAAAGATATGTTAGATAAAATAAGTAAACAGTATAAAACAACTATTATATTTAGTTGCAACAACACTGAAAATCTTAATCCTATTGTATTGCAGCCACATAGGGTAAAAATATATAATATAGATAAAGAAGCTCCGTTAGAAGAATTACAAAAAATTCAAAATAATTATATTTTATCTAATATTCAAAAAATAAAAAATAGTGATGGATATAGGTTTAAATATGTACCATTTGAGCAAAATTTTGTAGATTTGTATTTAGGAGATTTTTCTTATAGTTCCAATGTTTTATGGGTTGATTCTCAAAATACTGAAGCAATACGGGCTGTAATTAAAAATTTTGATATAATAAAAATGATACCAAAATTTAAAAATATAAAATCAATAAAATTTCCTAGACCAAACAACATAAATGAGTTAGATAATAATAAATTAAGATGTACAGGGAATATAACAATAGATGGCAAAGTTATATATGAATATTTTGTATAAAACTAAAACTGCTTTAAACTACAGCATTAATTCCATTTCTATAATATAATCTTAACTTTTCATCCTTATTATTAAGAGTATATTTTTTGTTTTTTTCTTCATCAAATATACAATTTAGAATAATACCGTTTGCCAAAAGCAACATAAACAAAGAATTAGTTAAAAAATTTTTATTTTTACTTTTAAACCAAATACCAACATATAATAAATCCATCATTGTTAAAAAAAGCAAAGTTTTAGCATTGTTGAATTTATGCGTTTTGTCATAAACATAGCTGTCTAACTTTTTTGAAGTATTATTTATATTAACTTCCTTTTTACTACTTTTTAAGTAGTTATATTCATTTTTAATTTCTTTAGATGGAAAACTTATAATCATAAAGTTTTGTCCTTGTTTAAGATTTTTTGTTCGCTTTCAAATTTTTCGTTTATTTCTTTTGTGATACAAGGTTTTACTGAGCGTATTATATTAATAAAATCATTTTGGCTACAATGGTTTTTAGGTAATTTTTTCTCTATAATATTTTCTATTTGAGCATTACTATACATGTAATCAGGTTTTACATTTTCAAATTCGTCAGTAATTTCGTCTAAGTTATAACCATCAATTTCTCTGTTATTGACATAATATTGTACAATCTCACGAATATCACTCTTAGATGCTACACACATAGGAATTGTTAATTCAACCTTATTTAAAAGTTTTTTATTTATTAGTAAAGGATTATTAGTAGTTAAAAATATGGTTGTGTGATATTTTTTTGCACTATTATCAATTAGTTCTAAAAAATCGTCTAATAAGACAGGATTATCATTTAAAAAGTCATCAAATTCATTTAATTGAATAATTGAGAATCTTCTATTTGTATTATAATTTTCTTCTCCTTCTTCTAATCTTTTCTTAATCCATTCAAGTGTTTTCTTTTCATTCCCCATTCCTATTGTTTTATTTTTAAATTTAGTTCCGGCATCCTCTGCGATTGCTGACCCGATTGCAGTTTTACCTAAACCGCTTGGACCGTAAAATAATAATAAACTCGGAATCAGATTTTCATCTTTATTTTTTACAGGGGTAATATAAACTGCATTCAGTAATGTTTTTACACCATCATAGCCAGCAATTTTTCCCAAGGCATGGTTGGATCTTGTTTTACTTATCATATCAGACTTTGTTTTTGATACTATCTTATAAAGATCTTTATCTAATTCTTTTTTCTGCTCAGGGGATAATGTTGAATTTATCTGTAATGTTTGAGCTTTTTCTTTCGCAATTTTGGTGTTAGCCGCAGCATTAGCTTCTTTTAACATTGCAAAATTGCGTTTTCGCCACTTGTCTGCTAGGATATTTGTTGTTTCACCTGTGGTGAAAGCAAGATTAATTAAAAAGTCTTTATCCTTGAATTGTTTGATGAAATCTCTTGTGTTTAAATCTTCAAGATGAAGATCATCAATAATTTTTTGTTGAATTTCTTGAAATTCTTTAAATACTTCTGGTGTGTTATTTAATTCTTCTTGCATTTTTTGTATAGCGAGCAGTGCATCATCTCTTATAATACTATCTTCCGGAATATTAAGTGTTTCATAGAAAAGTGTATTCAATAGGGCCATTCCTATCAGATTTTTAAAATATTCTTTCTTTGATTTTTCATCCATATTTTTAGCAGTAAGGGCTCCCTGCAAAAAACTTGCCGCAAACATAGTCCCAGCTCTTGGTAAATTAATAGTTCCGCTTAACGTATGCATTACTTCACCTAAAATAGAAACATTCTCCTTTGGAATTTTAGATAAAGCTGTTTGTACATCTGAAGAATTAGAAGGATCAAGAACCCCATGATCATGAAAATGTAAAATCCCCATTGTCGCACCATAAATGGCCGTTGATATTAATTGAGATTTGGCATTCATAGTATCCTGTTCATAAGATTTTACGTATCCCCAACCCATTTTTTCCGTAATACCAGTACTTAATGCAGAGTTTACACATCTGACTGCTCCGGTGATAGGTCCAGAAGCTGTTCCTCCTGTCGCGGCATGACCGCCTATTCCTAACCAACCTATGAGAATTTGTGCACCTCTAACACCTATATATGAACCCATTACGTACTGTCGTCCTGCATAAAGGAGACTTGCAGACGTACTAACATTTAATAAATTTTGTAAATACAAAAACATAAGAGCTTGCGTGCCGCGTAAGAAAGCCGTATCGGCTCCAATTGCTGCTCCTTCTCCCATAGTCGCTGATATTGTTCCGCAAGCTACACTTGCTGTGTGAATAGCTATATGGCATTTCTTTTTTTGTTCTGGAGTTAAACTACCACAAAAAGCTATGTTATTTGGAATTCGATTTGCCTTTATTGCTTGATCTGATGACGGAAATGCTTTAATAATCTCCTTTAAGCCTTCTTTTTTATTCTTTTCATCTTCCGTAAGATTTGTTTTTGAATTTAATTCAAGAAGCTCTTGTTGGGCTCGTTCTCTAAAAAAAGTAAATAATACAGTCCGTGCTTTAGGATTTTCTAATGCATTAAAGAAACTTGCTTCATCATCAAAAAGTTTTCCACCGTTATCAAGTTTTTTGTTATAGTAAATTTTTGCCGAATTATAATTTTCTAAAATTTCAGTAGGCGGAATCCCTTGTTGTAAATTTTCAATATCATGATTATTTCTCTTTTTATTTTCATAATTAAATCTATTTTTAAACACTGAGTTATAATCATTTAAGGCAAGAAGTTTCATTTTAATTCCATATATTTAGTTTGTAATATTCTCAAATATTTCTTTAAAAGTATCTAATAGTGATGTATGAGTTTCAGGGGCATTCAAAGTTTCGGTTATTGCATCATTAGTTATAATCTCTGCGACATCAGAATGGGTTTCACTGATTTTATGAAGAAATTCTTGAAGAGAGTCAATGTGTACTCCAAAGTCAAGGCTTTCTGCAGGATGGTATTCTAATAGATATTCTTTTAATTTTATCTTATCAAAAAAGTCTGCAATTTCACCTAAAGACTCTTCCTTAAGATGGTATTTGTCTAAAACTGCTTTTAAATCTTCATCTATAGCAACTTTTGAGATACTTCCATCAGGTTTAGAGATAGTTAAAATTTCTCTTCCAAATACATCATAATTTTTGCTTCTATCAAATAAATTGTTAACACGGCTATCAGGAGAAAGAGGATTAAAGAAATCCATAATCTTTTGAGCTAAATTTCTGTTATCATCAGGATCAACTACTCTATCAGATGCCGAATTCGGGATTCTGTTATTATCAGAATATATATTGCTTAAATCATCTTCCGGTTTAGAATGATGTTGGTTAATATATTCTTCTCTGGTTTGTCTTAAGTGTACAGTGTTTGGAGTCCCAATAGATGCACCTTCAAAATTGGGAGAATTTAAGTCAGGTAAAACTAAGTTATGTATGTCTCCAGATGCATCTTTTATAAATGATAAATTATGCTCTGGATCGATAATAACCCCTTTCGTCATATCAATATATTTATTATTGGCAAGATCTATATCTACAGAACCATCAAAATTTTTAAATATTCCGTGCTCAATATCTGCTATATCATATTTACTTGCATCAATATCAATAGGAGTACCTTCTATCTTTAAAATTCCTTCATCTGTATCAGCAGTGATAACTGAAGTTTTCATTTGATCCGTGTTCATGAAATATGTTCCGTCAGGTAAAAATATATCTTTTGGATTCATTTTATTCATTAAATAACATCCTGCCCCTATAGATAGAAGAAATGGAGCACCAATAATACCTATAGCTGCTAAATCAGATAAAACATCTTTTGTCTTGTTTTTCTTTTCTACACCATGAAAAGAAATTTCTTTTGTTGATTTTGTGAAGGAATCAACCTTATTGTTACTTTGTAGTAATGTAACATTTTTATTTAAGTTATTAATATGATTCTGACCGTTAAGAAAATTTCCGTTTGAGTATGTAAAAAACTGTATCTTCATGTTTCCCCTTATTTTTTTTCAAACTAAAACATAAATAAAAAATTATTTGTTATATAAATTTAAATTTTTTACAAATTGTTACATATTTTACAATAAATAGAAATTTGTGTCGTATTTATAAATAAGGAGTGTGAAATAACGGATTTATTTCATTCTATCTGTCAGTAGAGTTGATTGCTACATATATATGCTTAATTGTGTTCATAATAACGGAGTTGTCAAGATATTTACCAGAATTTATAACTTGTTTTTTATAAAGTTTGTTCAGGTTGTCTGAGTTGACTTTCTTTTCCGAAGATATACCTTAGCCCTGCATTAGCGGCGATACCGTTTCTGCCGCCATGGCGTAACAAAACTTGTCCGTATGCAGTAAAGTTATCGTTTATTACCTTTTGTATACCCAAACCATATTGAACATAAGGTTTTAAGCTTAAATCAGGCAGTGTTGCCATATTGGCTGTAAACTGTGAATCGTTCATTATGTTCCAGTTCATTCCTGCTGTTAAGTATGGCTGCCAGCCGTTTTTAGTGTTGAGAGCAAATCTTACGTTCGGTGAAATTTGTAAAGCATGCAACGGGTCGCCGTTTATGCTTACACCTGCTGCATTTGTGTAATCAAATGTGTTTACGAATGTATAACTTAAAAGTAAACTCGGTTGGATTATAAATTTGCCGTCTTTGAATTCAAAGTTGTAACCTGTTTTATTCGCAACACCTGTCATAAACATAGGGAAATCCTCGTTTCCATAACGTGTACTTGCGTCGGCTACACTTGCTCCTGCGTTTACTGTTAAGCCGCTGAAGAAGTTTCCTTTATAAAATGTTCCGGTTACACCAAGGTTGCCTCCGTTCTGGTAAATACTGTTACCTGCAAAATTCTGGTGGCTTCCAAGATATGATACATGGGCACTCAAGACTCCTTCGCCGCCATTTTTAAACTGATGGATAGAAGTATCTCCGCCGATAAATGTGCCGTAAGAAAAGTTATCCACTTTAGGACCATTCTTTAAGCCGACACTGTCATAAGCCGCAAAAGGTCTTACCCAGGTTCCGCCGGAATTTGTTTCGTTCACCGTGTAAGTTACACCGTCTGCTTCTTCAGTTATTGCATATCTGTTTGCTTGTTTTTGTGCAAGTCTGACGCTTGCAGGATTGAGCATTCTCATATCCATATTGTTAAATGCATTGTTATAAGTATCTAACATACTTACATATCCGCCGAGTTGTGCGGCAACAGGACCGACCATAACTGATGGATTTACGTTATTGTAATTTTCGCTTGAGCCGCGTGAGAATGTGAAGTTTCCCGTTGCGGGGTTGTAGCCTACTCCGTATTTATAGATTGGTGAATATGCAACTTCCGTTACTGTTGTTCCGATATGGCTTGCAAGAGAATCATTTTCTCCTAACATTACAGCGGGTTCTACTGCGTTAATTTCTACCTTATCTTTTGTTGCGTCACTCAACAAATTTATTTCGCTTACGTTCAGGATTGCACCTTGGGCGGCTGTTGCACTGTCCGCAGTAATTCTGTCCATATTTTCCTGCGCTAAATCAGCGTCAAGCATAATGTTTGAATTTGAATTAATGTTGATTGCAGCGAGGTCAATTATACCGACTGAATTATTTGCAATATTTAATGTACCGCCATTGAAGTTCAGAGTGTTTTTATTTCCCTGACCATTCAGATATTCATCTTTTGAGAAACTTACTGTTCCATTGTTGAGGTTGTAGTTTACACCGTCTATGTATGTGTTATGGACTGTATTTGTATTCTCGTTTGTTAATGTCAACTGCTGAACCTTATTATTAAATGAAATATTTCCGTTACCATTAAGGTTGAGTTCGTTTGAAGAATTTGCAGAACTTATTTTGTCATTGACAGTAATCCCTTTACCGTTTTGAGTATTTAAGGATGCTTTTGAAGAAGTTCCGTTGAGATAGATTACGTCTGTATCTGAATTATTTCCTAATAAAATGTCGTTGTTTAAAGCATTAATGTTTACAGAACCGCCGTCATTGACCGTTAAAGCTCCTTTCCTTTCGGGAACAGGTGCAAAGCCTTTAATATTTGTGTCATTAAAAGTTAATGTCTGTCCACTGTTGATTGCAAATCCTACATTATTTTCACCGTCAAGAGTATAACCGTTGCCATTTACTGTTAAAGCTGTTCCGCCAAGTTCACCTGTCCAGCCGGTTTCTGAATTTGTCGCAGTTATTTTAATATCGTCGTTAGCTGAATAAATTCTGTCATCTGACAATGCTACATCCACTCCGCCAACCTTATCTGTCTGGTTTACAGCAACTGTAAACCCGTCAGTTTTTAAGGCTTCGCCGTTTTCGTCCGCAAGACGGTTTACGGTGATATTGTTATCTTTTGCTTTTATTGTGTAAACATAATCGTTTGTCAGAACATTTATTCCAATTTCGGGTGTTTTCAATTCCATACCGTCAGGAGTAATTGAAGCTGTGTATTCGTTTTTACTTACATCTGCAAAGTCAGACATAATATTTACGTTTTGGAGATTTAATGTTCCCGTTGCCGTAGCAGCTTTAATTGTGTCCATCACATTATCAGAACTTGCAAGGTTCATGTCAATTTTTAAGGTTTGCGTTGTTGGAAGTTAAACTATTGAGTTTCATTTCTCCCACATTATTGTTTGCTAAATCAAGCAGTGAACCTTCTTCCAGGGTTAAGTCTGTACCGTCAAGGTAATTGTCTTTTGTAAGTACTAATGTTCCGGCTTTTAAATTTACAGCAAGTGCAGAATTTTCATCAGGCGATACAAAATTATCTATTATTATTTTACCGACTGATGAAAGATTTTCGTACAGGCTGTTTATTGAAGAGTCATTTATATTAATTACCGCATTTTTTCCAACTATGCCGCCATTAAAAGATATTTCCTTCCCCTGATTTGCATTAAGATTTAATGTGCCTTCTTCAATATAAATATCTCCGCCTTTATCAGCAGTGTTACCGCTAAACTTTACGTCTTTATTTAAGGCTGTGACGGTAACAGTCGGAACAGGTGCCATATTGTTTTTATACTCTGCATTGATAGCGCCGCCCTGCTTTGCAGTGTTATTTGTGAAATCTGTATCTTTTATATTCAAGCTTTGTCCGTAAGCAAAATTGATAGCACCTCCGGAACCTGTTGTTGAATTTGAGGTGAATGTTGAATTCGTAATATTTGCAATGGTACTCCCTGCACTTATGGCGCCACCGCCTTCACCTCCGGCAACATTTCCTTCAAAACTTGAATTTTCTATTGTTAAGTTTTCTCCGCCGTGTGAAATAGCACCGCCGTATCCGTCATCATAATTATAGTCAACCTGCTCTACTTCTCCATTGCCTTTATAATTATAAGTTGTTCCTTTATTATTTGCTTTTGCAATGTTATTTTTGAAAGTACTGTTTTTAACTGTCAAATTTCCGCTGACATACATTGCTCCACCCTTAGGAATAGTTGTATAACCTTCTTCTGCTGCAGTGACTGTGCCTTGGTCATCCACAAAATAATTTGAATAAATATCGGACGGTTTATCATTTGTCACAGAGTTATTTTCAAATGTTGAGTCTTTAATAGAAATATCAGAATATATAATATTTTTTAATTCCTGTTCTCCTCCTTCGTTGGAAGTTCCATAAATGTGTTGACTAACGCCAGGGAAATACGCAGCACCACTGCATTTTCTGCCTTGTTTGAAGCAAATTTCGTATTTGTTATATTGACTTCACCCGTCGCAGTCAACGCTCCGCCTGCAGCGTACAAACCTTCTGCTCTGTTGTTTTCGAATGTAGACTCTTTAATATTAAATGCAGGCAATTTTGTGACTTCTGTATCCAGATCTGTATATTTGTACAGATAATTTTCTTGTAGTGCCAATGCTCCGCCGCCAGAAACTCCGTTTGATTTGACATAATTGTTTGTAAAAGTTGAATTAACTATATTTGCGATTCTGCCACTAATCGCACCTCCGCTTGCCGACACCTGTAATAAATCATATTGCGGATTTTCAGTTGTTAAAGTTATATCTACACGGTTGTTAGAAAAGATTGTATTATTAATTTCATTTATAACTGCATAAGAATCTATTGCACCGCCCGAACCAAATAAAGATTCGTAAGCTTTCGGTTTTTCAAATTCTTCCGGCCAGTCTGAGAAATCTTGTTTAAGATACATTCCAGTTGCAACATTATTTGTAAAAATGCTATTGTTTATAGCTCCTATTATCGGAGAAGAAAGATCTTCCTCACTTATCATATATGTTGTATAGATTGCTCCGCCATTTTGTGCAGTATTTCCGTCAAATGTTGAAGAATTTATGCTGTCAATCTTTCCCTTGCTTTCAACTGAAACAGCCCCGCCTGCACCTTCGTATTGGATATTACTATATGTCTTATCCTGAATATTAATGGTTTCACCATCTTTAACTATGGTTCTATCCGCAGCAAATACAACGTTTGTGGTAGCTAATACTGCCGCCGCCAGTAGGGATGTTAAAAAGCTATTCTTCTTCATTCTCTTCTCCGAATTCTTTATTTAGAACATATTTTTCTATAAATTACCATATTTAAAATAGTATTACAATATTAAAAACATAAAAATCATCTATTTAGATGTCTTTAATACGGTTTATAAGTTAGAAATATACTATTATCCTCTAAAAGAGGTAGACTATGAATATAAAAAAAGATTTCGGACAAAGAATAAAAGAATTACGAAACAAAAAGGGGATAACACAATATCAGCTTGCTGAAATGACTGGGATTGACCCAAAACATATGAGCCACATTGAAACAGGAAGAAGCTTTCCAAAAGCAGATCTGATCGAAAAATTTGCAAACGCTTTAGATATAGAATATACACAACTATTTCAAACCGAACATTTGCAGGATAGAGATGTTTTGCTTTGTAAAATAACTAATTTACTAGAAAATGCTACTGATAACGATTTAAAAGTAATTTATAAATTAATTTGCGGATATATAAACTAAGACTTATTCATCATTTTCTTCAATTGGTACGATTTCGTCAAGTTCTATGTGGTACCGTTTGCCGTTTTTATCAACACAAGTTGTATACCAAATATTTGAATGGTTTGCTGAAACAGCAACCAAATTTAAGCAAGTTTTTTATAATTTAATGCAGAATTATGAAAAACGGCAAGAATAATCATATCAATGATACAAATTGTGTCATAATGCTTGATAAACAATCCTTTTGAGTGATGTATGTAAGTACAGAACTTGAAAGGATTTTATTATGGCGAATTTAGAAGAACTTATTGGTGTACTTACTGAGGTACAAAATTTAGATCCTGAAAATAAAACTGCAGATGTAAGGATCTACAATAAATACATATTAATCACAAGACCAGATCAAGAAGATGGCTATTTTATCGAACTTTAATGATAACAATTATGTCAATAGGCTTGATTTTATCTGTAACTAGAGCGATTTATGTAAGTAAGCAGAACAAAAAGGTATTCACATGGCTTTAAATATTTTTGAAAAACGAATCAAGGCTTGGGAAGAGAAATATGGCTCATTGCCGACACAAATTCAACGTAAAATTGATAAGCTAGTTGAACAATATGATAAAACTCAACAAACCGAGAAATCTCCTAAAATTTTATCAATTACAGACGGAACAAAATTGGTTCGGGAGTTTAAAGGTAAGCGATACTCGGTAACAGTAATGCAAAATGGTTATGAATATAATGGCAAAAAGTACAAAAGTTTATCTGCAATAGCCAATGAAATTACTGGTACTCGTTGGAATGGCAAGAAATTCTTCGGGGTGGCATGATGCAAAAGAAAATTAGATGTGCTATATATACCAGAAAATCAACAGAAGAAGGATTAGAACAAGATTTTAACTCGCTTGATGCCCAAAGAGAAGCATGTGAAGCCTACATAAAATCTCAAATGCATGAGGGATGGATACTATTAGAAAAACAATATAACGATGGCGGGTATTCAGGCGGTACAATGGAAAGACCGGCATTTAAAGAATTACTAAAAGATATAGAGAATGATGAAATTGATATTGTAGTTGTTTATAAAGTTGACCGTTTAACCCGATCACTTATGGATTTTTCAAAAATTATTGATATTTTTGATAATCATAATGCTTCGTTTGTCTCAATTACTCAGCATTTTAATACAACGACTTCAATGGGACGATTAACCTTGAATATTCTGTTATCTTTTGCACAATTTGAACGTGAAGTAACAGGGGAAAGGATAAGAGATAAATTTGAGGCTTCTCGAAAGAAAGGTCTTTGGCTTTCCGGGGCTTGTCCTTACGGATATGAAAAAGACGAACACCACATGCTACACCCGCAACAGCCTTATGCAGATAATGTTCGAATAATTTATGAATCATATCTTGAAATAAAAAATGTACTTAAGTTGAAAAAATATCTTGCTGAACAAAAAATTCTCACAAGATCGGGAAAAGAGTTAGCCAAAGGCAGCTTATATCATATACTTTCAAATAAAGTTTATCTTGGCAAAATTGTTCATAAAAATAAAGAATATAACGGCCAACATGAGCCAATTTTATCTGAAGAATTATTCAAAAATGTACAAAATCTCTTAAAAGCAAATGCTGTTAAAAGAAAACATTCAACAAATGCTAAAACTGGCTCGCTTCTTGCTGGATTATTGTATGATGACAAAGGGAATAAAATGTCACCTTCTTATAGCAACGGAAAAGGAAAACAATATAGATATTATGTAAGTCAGGCAATTAAAAATCCTGCAGACCACGAAAGAGGAGAAATTACAAAAATTTCAGCAGGTGAGATTGAAACTTTTGTACAGAATGATTTTGTAAAATTATTAAAAAATGCATATAAAATGCAGGAATATCTTGAAAGTTACTCTGTCGAACAACAGAAATTGATATTAGATTTAATGAAAATTTACGAAGTAGATAAAATATTTTTAAGAACTGCGATTAAGAGAGTTGATTTAAAAACGAATTGTATTTCAATAAGTTACGACATAAATTATATAATAAAATATTTTGCGACAATGGCTTTTAATGCAGAATTTAAGTATACGGATGATAATGAGCAACTGATAACGAATCAAATTGCAGTACAAATTTCATTAACTCCACAACGGCAGAATAAGATTATAATTCCTGGAAAAGCAAATTATGATATGAAATTGATTCAGGCTATAGTAAAAAGTTTTTGGTACAACAAACTTGGAGCGGAAAGACGATTGCCGCCAGAAGCCCGCAACGGAAATAACAAACGCCTTAGAAAATTAAGATTTCTACCACCAGATATAATCGAAAGTATAATGAATGGAACCCAAGATCCTGAATTGAATGTGAAGAAGTTGATTGATATGGCAGAAAAGTCAGTTTTGTAATTTTTTATTTTACTTGTCCAATAGCATATTGAACAAGTAATTGTTTTCCTATTTCCCATGCGTTAGAAATTGCAAAATTTTTAATTTTATTTAAAACTGTGTCATTTTTTAATACATCAAGAAACTCATATCCTTGAGCGGTTATTCGATAATTTGGATTCGAAATTACATAATCTCCATGTGCTCCTTTCGCAAAACCATAGTTCCCTTTTGTATCACTACTTTCAATGAAATATTTATCACCCAATATCTTTATATGACCAATAAATTTTTCTATTAACTTTTCATTAATAATCCTTTTATTATCTATAACGCCTACTGTTTGCATTAATTCATTACATTCAATTTCATGTGAATCATATTCTTCCATAACAAGCAATATTTGTTTTATAAAATTATAGTCTAATTTCATTAATAGCCCTTTCGGAATTTATAAAATTTAATATTTAAAATAATATTAATATTATAATAAAAGTATAATTCGTTCAAAAAGGACTCTATTTATTTCTAGAAAGAGGATTTTGCATAAGTAGCGTAAATTCTTTTAAATTATCGAAATCGAACACTGTGCTTGTAAAATACTACGGAGAAAGCTACTATAAAAGGTCTCTGAATTTTAATGGTGGAGCGACCAAGAAGTCTAAAAAATGTTCAAGATTTTCTATTATATATTTTATGAAATTTATTGTATTGGAGTTGCTTATTGTAAACTTTTGTTAATTTGTAAGTTATAAAATTAAAGGATTCGGAGCTAACGACCGTTTTATGGGCATGTGTGGAGAGGTTAAAATGCGACAAAAAATAAAAAAATATACTGCAAATTATGCACATACAAACCATAATTTCGTTATACAAAATTTAGATGGGAATGAATGCAAAAATTCAAAATATTATTCCTCTATATGCATAGTAAAAAATATTTTGCAACGAGGAAAACCCACTTTGATGTCATCCTTTTTACAGAAGGGTATAGGATCTATACAAAGGTTTTCTGATTTTAAAAAAACATTAGTACTAATTTCAAAAAAAATAAATCATTGGGAACGTATGATTAAAGGTTCAAATGATTCCGTTTATAATCCTGCAAAATATTTTTTTGAAAATATCTTAGATAAAATTTTAGAAAATGATTGTAAATTTATTAAAAATCTTATCTTACCTGAAGTATTAATATCTGATATCACACAGGAGTATATAAAAGAATTTGTAAATCAACGCGTTGATTTTTACTTTCCACAAGCATATTTGGTTATTGAGATTGATGGCAGTCAGCATAAAAATAATATTCAAGATGATTTAGATAAAAGAAGAGATGATTATCTTTATAAACATGGAATTAAGACTGTAAGAATATCAACAACAGATATAAACAATCCTAACAAGCTGGCATCTGTAAAAATTGAATTAAAAGAATACCTGTTACAACATAAAATTTTAACTTTATATAAAGATGCATTTAATTCTGAATATAATCTGGATTCTCCAATAATAAATGCTACTATGATTATGCGTTATCAAATTTTAATATTAGAGTTATTGAAATATGGTAAATTATCATTAGAACAAAATTGTTGGGATATAGAACTTTTTGATAATAACGAAAACAGTGAAAAATCATTAAAATTTGCAATTCAGGATCTTTTTATTTGGTTTGCATGTATTTTGAAACTACAGAATATTCAATTTAAACGACCTTTTGTAAATATAAAACCTGTAAACAATATAGATAAATTTTCTCCTAATGATACTATCAAAATAGATTTTAGTTTATTCCAAAGATATTCGGATGTGAATGAAAGATATCCTGATATTTATTTTGTCAGAACTGATTATATTGACACCTATAAAACATTTACAAATGTTGACTATTCTGACAATAAAAAGCAGAAACTGGTACCTGTAGATCATTATGAAGTAGAAACTGCAAATTTGGTTAAATATAAATTCGACAAGGATAGCGATAAAATATCAAAAAAAATTATAAAATATTTAATGTGGAACTTATTTTTACAGACAGATGAAACATTAGATTTTAAAAATTTAGATTTCAGAGAAGGACAATATGCAATAATTAAAAATGTTTTAATGCGAAATGATACTATAGGACTCTTGCCTACAGGTTCTGGAAAATCTTTATGCTATCAATTAGCGAGTATACTTCAACCTGCTCCAAGTTTTATTGTTTCTCCAATTATTTCACTAATGCAGGATCAAATTACGGAATTAAATAATTTTTATTTTACAAGAGCAGAATGTATTAATAGTAACAAGACTGCTAATGAAAAAACAGAAATATTAAAAAATTTTTCAAATAGAAAATATTTTTATTTGTTTATATCTCCGGAAAGATTTCAAAATAAAGATTTTCGGGCAAAATTGAAAAAATTACCTGTAATCTCATATGCAGTTGTTGATGAAGCACATTGTTTATCAGAATGGGGTCATGACTTCAGAACCTCATATTTAACTTTAGTTGATACCATTCGCAGCCATTGTAATAAAGATATTACTTTTATTGCTTTAACTGCAACTGCATCTTTGTCTGTGCTAAAAGATTTAAAATTGGCTTTTGGAATTACCAATGAAACAAACGTAAAAACACCATTGAGTTATGCAAGAGATGAATTAGAATTTCATGTTATTGATTCAACAAGGAAAACGCAAAAGGTTTTAATTGAAAAAATAAAAAATATAAAAGCTCT
>CALUYU010000043.1 GCA_944325075.1 Candidatus Gastranaerophilales bacterium | reverse complement strand
GGGATGCAATGGGAATTGTTTATGTTGTTGGGCTGAAAGCCCAACCTACATTTAACGATTGGCGAACGTGCGCGAATATAATGAGCGCCATAGTGAGACTTAACGTGGAAATGCGTTAGCATTTCTGTCTTTCTTTTGGGCTTATCACCGCCTTAGGCGGTGAAGGTATATAGCTAGTTTTTCTTTTTCGGTTCACTTTTTCTTTTTGCCTGCCTTCAAAAAGAAAAAGTGAACAAGAAAAATATTGTTGTGGGAGAGAACCACTAACTATATTAATATTTCGTTGAATACTGAGGAATGCAGCAGATAGTACTGTTCCTATGGGACAAAGACCCACTGACTTTGGTTTTTAATTTATTTTCTTATATCAAAAAAGCACCTGATGTGCTCAGGTGCTTTTAAAAATTTTTAACTTAATTCCAAAATTATTTAAGGCTGATATTTACAGAAGTTCCTTTTTTAGAAATAGAAACTTTGTCTTCTCTTGCCAACCAGCCAAGACCTAAATCAGCAAAGTTACCTTTTAAGTCCAAGTCTTTTTTCATTTTAGAGAAAGTTGTTGTGCCGTTTGCATTTAAATAGTTATAAATTTCACCGGCTGATGTTCCAATTTGATCTAATAATTCTTGCATTTCTACCTCCTACATTCCTTGTAATGCTACCTTACTGATCTTTGATATGATTATATTAGAATAAATTTCAAAAAAATGCAATAGTATATTAGGATTAATTTATTGGTATAAAGTACACTTATTTTCATGTTAAAATACTTCATAAGGAGTATTGATAATTGATTATTGACGGGACAATATCTTCAGACAAAACAGAGATATTAGCAAACAAATATGCAAATCTGTTAAACAGCGGGATTGATGCATCCCAAATACTTGTGTTAGTCGGAAACTCCAATTTAAAAAACAGATTTATAGACTTGGTGTTTGAAAAATTAAATATAAATTATTTTGAAAAATTGCAAATACATTCATTTTTTTCATTAATTTATAACACAATAAATGATAATTGGGCATTTCTGGAGAATAAAAATCCGTTTCCGAATCCGAAAATCTTACCGAATTTAACAGGACTTGAAGTTTCACAATTTATACTGAAAGATATTATAAAAACCATTCCGTTCAAGGGGTATAACTCAAAAAAATCACTTCTTCATCAACTATTTAGAAGATATTCATTAATCGTACAAAACAACTTGTCGGACGAGGAAATAGATTTCAGATCAAACATACTTGGCGAAGCTTTTGCGCCTGATGCAAAACTTGCCTTAAAAAAATTCTTAAAACAAACATTATACCTTAGAGACTTTGACTACTTACGGCAGGAATTAGTTTTTGAACACGTATATAAAAATACTGACTACTTCAAAAAAATTGAATATTTAATACTTGATGACGGAGATGAAATCACTCCCGCCTGCTATAGTTTTATAGAATATTTAAGGCCGCAGCTAAAAGATTTTTACATAGCATTTGATGCAAAGGGTTCAAGCAGAATAGGATATTTGAGCGCTGATAAAACTGCTGTTTGGGAATTTGAAAAACTTTTTAATGAGCCGGTTAAAACAATAGATATTAAAACTAAATTAAAATTTGATGCCGAAAATTTATACAAAAATATAACAGAAAACGCCAATCTAGAGCTGGAGAATTTTTCTATACAATCCCCTTCCAAAAGGTCAAAGATGATTGACCTTGTTGGAGAAAAAATCAATGAACTCATAAAAAATAAAGTTTTACCTTCAGAGATTTCAATAGTTACGCCGGTTATCGATGAGATGTTGAAATTTACACTCCGGGAAGGGGTAAATCCAACTGCAAATTTATTATACCTAACAGGCAGTGAAAAACTAATACAAAATAAACTCGTATTATCCAGCCTTAACATTTTGAAACTAAATACACGGCTAAGAGAAAAACTTACGGAATTTGATATGCGTTCAGTCCTGACTGATTGTTTGGGAATTCCATTAAAATATTGTGATGAGATTTTATTACAATTTGAAGAAAATAAAACGCTGATTCCTTATGAATTTGAAAATGAAGAGCATTCAAAAAAATATAAAAATTTATTAAATATTATAAATAACGTTTTACCATCAAATGAAAAACTATCCGAACAAGTTTATGAAATATATTCAAACCTAATGAGCTTTAACAAGATAAATAATTCTGAGATTACTAAATTTCAATTTTTCATAAAACAACTGGAAGATTTTGAAAACGTATATGGTAACAAATTTCTGGAGAGAAAAGAAGAGATTATAATGCAAATAGAAAATTCGATTATTTCAGAAAACCCGTATACAACACTTGAACTTAATAAAAATGATTTAGTAATAGCAACGCCTCAAAAAATTATTGACAATCAAATCAGAACAAAATATCAATTCTGGCTGGATATATCAAGCAACGAATGGGTAAAATCCGATACCGGCCCTTTATACAATGCGTGGGTATTCCAAAAAGGATGGCAAAAAGATAATTATACAATTGAGGATAATATTGAACTGAGCAAAGAAAAAACTGCAAGAATTTTAAGGAAATTAACACTCTGTGCAGAAGAAAAAGTATATACCTATCTCTCACTTTTCGACGGAAACGGAATAGAAAATTTCGGAGGCATTGAAGAATATATAAAAATAAAAAAATCAGAAATTAAAGAACCGGAAGAACAAAAAATAATATTTAAGATTACGCCAAGAGAAGATCAAAAACCGGTATTAGATTACGAGAAAGGACGGATGGCAATTTCCGCAGTCCCGGGGGCAGGAAAAACAACCATTTTGCTTGCACTTATTATAAAACTTTTAGAGAACGGCATAAATCCTGATAATATTTTTGTTATGACCTATATGGAATCAGCTGCAAGAAATTTTAGAGAAAGAATTAAGTCTGTTAGAGAAAATTCCGCGGAACTGCCGTATATAAGTACAATACACGGACTCGCACTGAGGATTTTAAAAGAAAACGGGAATTATGAACGACTTGGTCTCTCATCCGATTTTGATATTTGTGATGACACGCAAAAAAACAGAATTATAAGAGAAGTTTTAAAACGTGTCAGAATTGACGAAAAAGATATAAATGAATTTACCCAGGCGTTGTCAGTATTTAAAATAGGAGAAGGAAGTTTTGTAAACTTCAACGACAAAAATAAAAAATTATCTGACTTCAAAAAATTTTTTGAGACATATCAATTAATACTAAAAGAAAATAATTTGATAGATTACGATGATATACTTACGATGTCTGTAAAACTTTTAGAAGAGAATGAAGACATAAGAGATTACTATCAAAACATATGCGGCTACATAATAGAAGATGAAGCGCAGGATTCGTCATCCATACAACAAAAACTAATAAATATATTGAGCGCAAAACACAATAATCTTATAAGATGCGGAGATATAAACCAGGCAATTACAACAACATTTACCAATGCAGATGTTAACGGGTTTCGAAAATTCATACAAACAAGTAAAAACGTAAGTATGAATTGCTCCCAAAGATGTACGCGTGATGTCTGGCAGCTTGCAAATTCTTTGGTACTTAACGCAGAAAAAAATCCGCAAACCCAAAATGCATTTTTCCATATTCTTATGAACCCGGTAGAAGGTAAAAATCCGGTTTCCGAAAATGCAATACAATCACAAATTTTTGAAAAACCAATTGATGAACAAAATTTTGTTTTAAAAGAAATTAAAAATGCTTTCCGTAAAAAACCGCAAACAACAGTCGGCATTCTTGTGAGAAATAACAGACAAGTCGTTGAATGGACAAACTTTATAAATAACAGCGGGCTAAAATGCATTACCAGAAGTGAATGTCTTGAACAAAAATCTATTTTCAGGGCAATATTTGCAGTTCTCAACATGATACTAAAACCTTTTGATAATGAGGTAGTTGCAAATTCCTATGAAACATTATCCGAACTGGGTTTTTATAAACGAAAACTTGAAGAAAAAATAAGGCAATATGAAAATCCGTTTATAAAAATTAATCCGGATTTGTTAAACGAACAATCCCTAATTCAGTTTAACTGGGATCTGAATTATTGGACAAATTTTCCGCACCTGAGTGCAGATGAACTTGCAATTAAAGCAGGGCTTTATTATTTTTCCGGAGAAATAGAAAAATCAAATATCTATCTGATATCAACACTTATAAAAAGATTAAGCTTTGATACAAAAAATCTATCAACACTTCTTGATCGTTTAAGAGATCTTTCAAAACGAAATTCACTGAGCGGCTTTAAATTTTTCTCAGAAGAAGATGAAAATGACCGCGGATTTTTTGAAGGCAAAGTTCAAATAATGACACTCCATAAATCCAAAGGCGACGAATTTGATTATGTATTTTTGCCAGAGATGACAGAAAAAAACTTAACAATAGATATAACAAAATGTAAATCAAACATTTCTGATTTTATGGAGCAGATAAAATCCTTAAATCCAAATTACAAAATCAAAACACAAATGGAACTAAAACAAGAACTTGTCGCAGAAAATCTAAGACTTTTATATGTTGCAATAACCAGAGCAAAAAAACATTTATATATTACAACATCAAACCTGGTTAAATCATTTGGCAGGCTGAAAAAAGAAGATAAAAATACTATTTTTTATCTCATACAAAACGAATTTAACCAGTTAAACCAAACAGAAAAAGAGGAGGTATAAATGCAGGTATTTTCTCCTAATATGCTAAAGACATTTGATGAATGCCCGAAAAAATATGAACTCAGATACATCCAAAAAGTAAATGTTGTTCAATCACCGAAAATTTTTGAACGTGGTAAGAAAATTCACGCCCTTGCCCACTACTACCTCCGCGGAGAAGATATTACAAAATTTATTCCAACGCTTACAAATGAAGAAAAACTAATTTGGCAATATTTGATGGAGAATGAATATTTTCAGAAAAAATATGTCAACTCTGAATATAACTTAAATGCAAAACTTGAAAATTTCTGGATAGGCGGAAGGCTTGACGCATTTATGAAGTCTCAAAATAACTACTATATTTTGGATTACAAAACCGGAGCAATCCCTAAAAATCCGGAAGAAGATTTTCAAACAATGATTTACCTTATATGTGCAAACAGAATCCTCTCTCAAGGCTGGGGAAATAATTTTAGTCTCTCATTTGTATATATAGATTTAAAAAACAAAAAAAATCATATAATAGAATTTTCCGATGAAAAAAAGGCCGTCTATGAAAACAAATTAATTACAAGTTGTAAAAAAATTACAACAACTCAAACATTTAATAAAAACTTAAGTCGTTGTAATTTTTGTGAATTTAACAAAATATGTAATGTTTAGGATTAAAGTCCCATAATTTTAGTAAACAAATTGTAGATAGGAGAATGCTTTTTCCACTGCATATTTCCGGCAACTCTTTCAGAAGCATAAGGATTGGAAGCCGCCGCAATTTCCTTACCGACTTTGGAATACAAATACCGCACAGCATCTCCTGCACGATCTTTTTCAGTTCTAAATTCTTTTCTTATTTTTTCCAACTCTCCGTGATCAAGAAATTTCCCGCCACAGCTGTAACAATCATCAACAATTACATCACCTTCTGCCCTTGTTGAATTTTTAACCATCTTAGCTCCGCATGCCGGACAAATTCTGACTTGATTTTCATCCACCGGTATAAATTCTTTATTTTCAAGCTCTTTTGTTATCATGTCAATGGATTCATTCTGTTCATCAAATTGTTTAAATTCTCTGTTATCAAAAAATATTCCACCGCAGCCTTCTGTACAAATATCTATATTTATACCTAAATTAGGGATAAAAACTTTTTTCATAGTTTTACCGCATGCAGGACAACTAATAGTTTCATGAGTATCAGCCATTACTATTCCTCCGTTAATTTACTCTATTCATCTTAACATATCTTAATAAAGTTGTCAATAAAAACAACATTTACACTCTAAAGAGGATAATAAATAAGTAGAGCGGACTTAATAAATCCGCTCCGCAAAACTAATTAGATTCTGATTCAGTTATGGACTGCAAAAGTTCATAAGTTACATTCCAGCTTGAAAGGCCGCCTGTAGATTTGTATTTTGCAAGCTGTTTTGTTCTGTTTGATTTAATTTTAGCCTGCTCTTTGTTAAACTTTTCAAGTTTTTTCTTACTTGAATTTCTTTCAGCAACAATCGGATCTGCATAAGTTAAGAAATTTCTATACTCATTACAAGCATATCCAGCCTTAATTTTAGCCGGGAAATTGTATGTTAAATAATCATAAATATACATTGCTCTTTCGCTGTTAGCCGGTTTTCCCTGGAGAGTTTCCCAAGTGCTGCCAGGCATTTTGGTTAAAACAACAATTCCGGCAAGCGGGTTGTATCCGGCATTAATCATAAGGTCTATGCCCATAATATCAGCCTCTTTAGCTTGGGAAAGCGATTCTTTATTTGTAACGTAATCGCTGTTCATAGCATTAGAAATAACATTGTCCTCGCTTAGTGTATTTGTAATAGCAGATTTGAGATAATTGCGAACCTTTTTCTTTCCGACATTATCATTAATAATTCCGCCTAATTCATGTGCAACAACATATGCAACCTCGTTGTCATTTCCGGTATATGTTAAATCAGTTGAACTAATTTGAATTGTATTGTTAATTGTAGCATTTGAATTATCAGCTGCCCCGTTTACAACTTTAAAATTAATAGCGCTTGATAAACTGTTAGATTTGACTATCTGAGCCCCCACAGTTGAAACTCTGTCAGCAGCAACCCAGGTAGCTGCATTTGACGGAAGTATAACCACTGCAGCTGCAAATAACGTCAAAAAAATCTTTTTCATGTTAACTCCTTTCATTAATGAAATAATATACTAATTAATCAATAAACCGGAATTTAAGTAATGCCCATAAAGCATGTATTCCGTCAATCCAGGTAATCTTTTTCCCTTCAGAAAATTCACGGCCGTAATAAGACACCGGAAGTTCGTACAATCTTGCACCACGTTTTAAAACTTTAGCAGTAATCTCAGGTTCAAAATCAAATCTGTTTGATTTAATTTCAATCCCTTTAATAAAATCGGCTCTGAATGCTTTATAACAAGTTTCCATATCGGTTAAAGTTGAACCGTATAAAATATTAGTAGTCAGGGATAGGAATTTATTTCCCAGCCAATGAGTGAACATAAAAGATCTTGAAGGTTTTCCGCCGGCAAGTCTTGTACCGTAACAAACATCAGCCTTCCCTTCAAGAATAAGCTTAATCAAAGGGGCATAATCAACAGGATCATACTCTAAATCCGCATCCTGGATGACAATAATATCCCCGGTAGCTTCCCGAAACCCGGTTCGGAGTGCAGCCCCCTTCCCCTGATTATAATCATGGTACAATACCTTATACGGAAATTTTGAATATAAATCTCTTGTCCCGTCCGTTGAATAATCATCTATAATAATAATTTCCTTTTCAAGACCACAGAAGTCAGTTTCCTCAACTTTTTTCAAAATCGTCTCCAGCGTCGCAACCTCATTGTATACCGGAATTAAAATGCTAATTTTATTCATATAAATAACGCTCCATCAAATAACTAGAAAAAAATTTTTGTAATATTCATAAAAATATTGTATAATAAAAAAAGAAAGTTGTAAAAGGATTAATAATGGCACAAACGGAATTAAGAACTAATCAGGAAATTACCAAAGGTATAAATTTCATAAAAAACACAATTACATTGCTGCTATCAAATAAATTAGATTTGGCAGATAAAGAAATACGCAAGGCCGGTAAAATATTTAAAGCAGCAAATTCTCCTGAACATACATCTATCTGTATGAGTCTTATTGCGTTAATAAATTATTTAACAAACCCATCTTCATACAAAGATGCACTTTCAATGCTTTATGAGTCAGGACAACTGGCCGGATACAGTAAAAGCAATACAGCAGAATTATTCAAAGAATTTGCACTTGCGGAAATCAGTTATGGTAATAATGATACGGATTTAGCTTTATGTCACTACAACAATGCCAAAAATTACGGCATTATAACAACAGATGAATATGAAGTTTTGAGCTATGTAATTTCAAGGATAAAACAAATCAAAAAAGATAAAACATATACATTTCCACCAACCAGCGATCCGCTTGTTTCTCTTGTCAAGATAGGCCGCTCAATTACAGCACAGACCGATATAGATATTTTGCTGAGAGTTATAGCAGAGGAAACAAAAATTGCGCTCCAAGCAGATAGATGTACCGTATTTTTACTTGATAAGGAAAAAGATGAACTATGGTCAAAAGTTGCTCTCGGGATGGACAGCCGGGAAATCAGATTTCCAGCCGGGAAAGGGCTTGCCGGATATACTGTAAGAACCGGAGAATCAATAAATATCCAGGATGCATATAATGACAGCAGATTTAACCCTGATGTAGATAAAGAAACCGGCTACAAGACAAAAACAATTTTATGCATGCCTATTAAAAATAATAATCAGGAAATAATAGGGGCTTTCCAGGTTTTAAATAAACTAAACGGAGTGTTCACAAAAAATGATGAGGATCTTCTTGTTGCAATAGGCGGAAGTGCAAGTATTGCCCTTGAGAATGCGCAGCTTTTTGAACAACAAAAGGAATTATATAAAGAACAAAAACTTTTATTCGAAAGCTTTATTAATACACTTGCCTCATCAATAGATGCCCGTGACAAAATAACAGCCGGACATTCCACAAGAGTAAAATTATACGCAATGCTTATTGTAGAAGCACTTGGGCTTGATAATAAAACAAAAGAAATAATCGAAAAAGCCGCAACTCTCCATGATATAGGGAAAATCGGGATTCGGGATTCAGTGCTTCAAAAAGAAGGAAAGCTTACTCCGGAAGAGTACAAACATATTCAGGAACACGTAAAAATTACTCACAATATTTTGGAAAATATATGCCTAAATGACGATTTCAAACAAATTAGCGAAATTGCATGCTCGCATCACGAAAAATATGACGGAACCGGATATTACAGACATTTAAAAGGAGAAGAAATCCCATATGGCGGAAGAATTTTGGCTGTTTCCGACGTATTTGATGCAATTACCTCCAAAAGACACTACCGTGACAAAATGCCTATTGCAGATGTAATAGATATTTTACTAGATGGTTCAGGGTCACACTTTGATAAACAACTTGTAGATGTATTTTTAACCATACCTATAAATAAAATTGTAAAAGTTTTCCTGACGGAAAATCATAACAGGCTTAAAGTTAAAGACGATAAAACATTAAGTAAATATAACCTTATGGACATATATAATCTTTGTAAAAAAGAAAATCCATCAGAGGATGAAAAAAATATTATTTCGTTGTTTAATTATTACTATGCAGGCAAACAGGAATAAACAGAGTTGATAAAGTTAAAACAAATACTTATATATACAGTATTAATATCACTAATGACTTCTGCATTGGCAGAAGCATCAATGTTGGACTATATAAGCCCTGTCGATCCGACCGAAACTCATCCGGTAAAAAATAACACAGAATTTTTATATGAGGTTAAAACACAAAAAGCAAAACTTACGCAAAATGATATCCATAACCATTATGAAATAGCAATGCAAAGATTTATGCAATGCAATGTTAAATCAGCTTATATGGATTTTAAACTTCTTATAAAAACAATAGTTCCAAATGACTATGCTTATTTACGAATGGCCGATGAAATGGCCGAAATCGGGTTGTTCAATCTAAGTGAAGAAGCAATGGAGAAAGCCACAGATGAAGAAATTGCATTTATTCAATCAGAAGATATAAAAAAGTTTTATTTTCCAAAAAATAAACTAAATGATAATGATGAAGTTTATCTGGCAGAAATATTCTCCAATATAATGTACAATGCCCAAAGTAAAGAAGCTGCAAATGAGTTATTAAAAAATACATCTTTACTTGAGAAATCTGATTACGCAAATTACCTGGTTGCCTTAGGACTTCTGAAAACCGGGGATCTTAAAAATGCTGACCTCTATATAAATAAAGCTCTGAAAATTAATCCGGAAAACCTGAATTATCAAAAACTAAAAATTGAAATTATTTTACAAGGCAACAATCCTAAAACAGCCATTAAAGTACTTGCGAACATGAAAAACACAAAACTTTATACAGATAGTTTCAATAAAAAAGTTAATGCACTTGAACAATATACATTATACAAAACCGAAAAAAATGAAATTCTGAAAAAATATTACCTTGGATATTATTACTTCTGCCTTGGAGAACACCCAAAGGCCATAAGAACTCTGCAAGGAGCTATTTCAACTAAGAAAAAGTATAACCGCATGGTATATGCATTAATGTCAGAAATATATTTAGACCAAAAAGAATATGAAAAAGCAGAAAATTTTGCAGATAAATCTTTAAAACTTGGCGGGAATAATCCTAAAGCACTTATGGTATTAGGGAAACTTAATTACAAGAATAAAAATTTTAAAGAAGCCCTGAAATACTTTAAAGATGCAGAATCAAAAAATGATCCCCTTCCAAGTGTATGGATTGCAATGACATATAACCAGCTTGGAGAAACTGATAAGGCAAAAGAGGTTAATTATAAAATTTTAAAAGATCATTCCGATTGCTATCAAGCATATTACAATGTTGCACTCCAGGATAAAGACCGGGAATATGAATATATGAAAAAAGCCGTCGCAATTAACTTAAGTTTTATTGACGGCTGGGTTGGTCTTGTAAAATGTTCAATAGAAAAAAACAACCTTAATAATGCAAATAAATATTTAGGTATTGTAAAATATATTGACGAAAACGATTTTAGATACTATTATTATCAAGGACTGGTATATAAAGCAAAAGGTTTAAATCAGGATGCAAATTATTTCTTTAAAAAATGTCTTACAATAAATCCTGATTGTGATCTTGCAAAAAAGGAATTGGGTATATGAAACAAAACATTCTGATAGTAGAAGACCATGAACTTACAAGATTTGGCTTAAAAACAGCCTTTGAAGGTGTTGATTTTGTAGACAAATTATATGAAGCTGAGTCAGCCGAAACAGCATTGACAATTTTTAATAACAACAAAATTGACATTGTGATTATGGACTTGGGCTTACCGGTAATGAACGGCATTGAAGCTACAAAACTTATTAAAAACTCAAACAAAGATGTTAAAATTATAATACTTACATCACATAATGATGAAAAGGAAGTTTTAAACAGCCTTAGAGCCGGAGCAAACGCATATTGCTCAAAAGAAATAAACCCGCAAAGACTAATTCAGGTAGTCCAGTCAGTAGCAGATGGAGCGGCCTGGTTTGACCCAAGTATAGCCCATATCGTATTGAAAGCTACAACAAATTCACCGGTATTAGATAGTGAAAATAACAGTAAAAAATATGACCTTACAGCCAGAGAGTCACAAATACTTAAACTTATGACTGAAGGATACAGTAACATGGAAATTGCGCAAATTTTGGTAATAAGCATAAATACAACAAAAGCCCATGTTGCAAACATTCTGCAAAAGCTTGAAGTTGATGATAGATTACAAGCTGCACTTAAAGCCCTAAAGTATAAAATTGTATAATAAGGTGTGTTAATAAATGCCAGAAGCAAATATACTTCTTGTTGATGATAATCCTAAATATTTACAAGATGCCCTACCGTTTTATGGATATAACGTTACAACTGTAACTGACGGAGAGCAGGCTTTAAAACTGCTTGCAAAATCAGACAAAAATTTTGATTTAATTCTTTTAGACGTAATGATGAAAAAAATTAACGGCTGGGATACGTTAAAAAATATTAGAAAAAATATTCATACAAAATATATTCCTGTTATAATGGTTACAGCAGTGAATGAAGAACAAAAAATGGTGTCCGGATTAAAAATCGGAGCAGACGATTATATTGTAAAACCATTTATACTTCCAAATTTACTTGCCAGAATTGAAGCATTGCTGAGAAGATCGTCCTGGCAGCAGAAACAAAATATTCAAACCCAAAACAACCATATTACTGAAAAAGTTTCACACCAATTGACAGGAAGAGAAAAAGAAGTACTTGCCCTTGCGGCAAAAGGAGCAAATAATAAAGAAATAGCAGAAAAACTTGTATTAAGAGAAGTTACTGTAAAAACCCATCTAAACAGTATTTTCAAAAAATTAAATGTAAAAAACAGAACACAAGCTGTATTACTGGCACTACAAACAAATTTAACAGACTAAACAAGGAGAAATAATAAATGATTGATTACACTAAAGAAGAACTAGTTGAATTATTAAATAAACACCCTGAAAAATTTAATGAATGGAAGTTAGAACAAGAAGAAGTGGATTTAAGTGAAGTAGATTTTTCGTCAATGGTGTTTAATGAAGTAGATTTTTCTAATGTAGATCTAAATTCCAGCTCATTTGCGGACTGCAATATATCACTTGTAAATTTTACAAATGCGGACTTAACATCAGTAGACTTTACAAGAGCAAAAATTGTAGAATGTGATTTTTCCGAAAGTCTGCTAAACGGAGCAGATTGCAGCTATGCAGAAATGACATATTGTAATTTTACAGACGCAGATCTTGCAGGATGTATTTTTTCTGAGTCAAATCTAAGCAACTCAGATTTGACAGGTTCATACAATCTTCATGCCTGCCGTTTTGATGATGAAACCATATGGCCTGATCAGGAATTAATGCCTGACGATTTTGATGCAGTATATAAAGATGATCTCTCAGCTATGAAAGATGAGGATGACTATGCTGCAAACAGCGATTATTAAAATTTTTATTAGTTAATCTTAACAACACAAAAACCTGCTTTAAAAGCAGGTTTTTGATTATTTATAGATATTTAATTGTTAAAATATTTACTCTATATTAGTTTTTAGCAACATTTTTAGAAAAAATATTGAATATTGTTTTATTTTTATCATTCAAGGATAACTGCTTAACGTTGTTGCTATCACCCGCATAGTGAGATGACGTAAAAGTATCAGTCAATTGGGTATTAATCATTTGTTTTTCACAATTTTGTCTCTGATTTTGTTTAACTCTTGAAACTTCACCCAGAACTTTGTGGGCGCAAAAGTACGGTTCAATCCGTGTAGGTGATAACCTGTTAATCATTTTCCCCCCTATTCTATTTTTATAACAAATTTAATGATTTATGTTTTTCATAAATTTGCTCAACCATCTCATCTAATTTTTTATAGTCCTCATCCTTGATTCTGCCTTTAACAAGTAAAGGCTCGATAACATCAAGCTTTAATCCCGCAAGCATCTCACCGAGCTTGCCAAACAAGTTTCCGCCCCATCCGTAAGAGCCGACGAAAGTTGCGCATTTAGCTTTAGGTCTGAGAATACCAGCAAGATAAGCGATATTAAAAGCCATCGGGTGAGGTCCGGCAAGAACCATAGAACTGCCAAGAACAATAGTAGTTGCATCTACCAATGCCATAGCAAGATCTCCTAAATCACCGGTAACTATGTCGAATTTTTTAACGGTAATATTTTTCTTTTCAAGCTTTTCTTTTAGATAATCAATCATTTCTTCCGTACTGCCATACATGGAAACATAAGGCATTAAAACAAGATTTTTACCTTCATCAGCAGACCAGTCAGCATATAAATCCAGAATAAAATCAGGATTTTTATACACCGGGCCGTGGCTTGGCAAAATCATATCCGGTTTAAGATCTCTAACAAGTTGTGTATATTTTTTACACATAGTTCTGAAAGGCATCATTATTTCAGCGTAATAACGTTTTGCGCTATGCTCCAGCTCTTTGGAATCATCAGCAAAAACATCATCGAACGTATAATGAGCCCCAAGAAAATCACAAGTACAAATAATGTTATCTTCTACAAGATACGTAAACATTGTATCAGGCCAATGAACCCCCGGAGCGATTATAAACCTCAAAGTTTTATCGCCGAGAGAAAGTTCCTCATTATTAGTGATAACTTTTATTTTGCTATCGTCAACCAGAAGCATTTCTTTAATATTACCTTTGCATGTAGCATTTGTAACAACAACAGCCTCCGGATATTTGGCTAACAATGCAGGAATTGAACCTGAATGATCTTGTTCGCCGTGATTTGCAATAATATAGTCAATATGTGTAATGTTATTTTCATCTAAATTCTTCAAATACTCTTCAGTCTTTGGAGGATACATTGTATCAATAAGGGCAATTTTTTCGCTGCCTTTTACTAAATATGAGTTATAACTAGTGCCGCATTCCAAAGGAATTAATTCATCAAATATTTTTCTATCGCAATCATTCAGACCGCAATAATAAATGCTATTTTTTATTTCTTTAAACTTCATAATATATCTCCCTGCTTTATTATTATATATCATCAAAAAATATTGCAAATATTTTCACAAAAATTCATACAAGCAATTTAAACTGCCTGAAGGGGCCCGAAAGCCCCGGGCAAAAATTAATAATTTTTAGATTTAATAAAAAAGTATGCTTGTGGGTGTTTGCACACCGGGCAAATTTGCGGAGCATTTTTACCGGTAAAAACATGACCGCAATTAGCACATTCCCATACAACATCTTCATTTTTATTAAAAACCATGTCATTTTTTAAATTTTCAAGTAATTTTCTATATCTATCTTCATGTTCCTTTTCGATGTTCCCAACCATTCTAAACAATGCAGCAATTTGGGTAAAACCTTCTTCTTCCGCTTCTTTGGCAAATGTTGCATACATATCGGTCCATTCATAATTCTCACCGTCAGCCGCATCCTCTAAATTTTTAATAGTTTCGGGAATTTTGCCATCATGAAGGAATTTAAACCATAATTTAGCATGTTCTTTTTCATTATTAGCTGTTTCCTCAAAAATTTTACTAATTTGAACAAAGCCTTCCTTTTTAGCTTGAGAAGCATAATAAGTATACTTATTCCTGGCTTCGGATTCACCGGCAAAAGCGGCCATAAGATTTTTTTCGGTTTTGGAACCTTTTAATTCTGTCATAATAACTCCTTTTCATTTTCCAGCAAAGCTGAAACAGAAAAAACTGTTTCAGCTTTATAAAAATAACTATTGTTTTTCAAACATATCTTTGCCAACACCGCAGATAGGGCAAACATAATCATCCGGCAAATCTTCAAACTTAACGCCGTCATTTTCAGCCGGGTCATAAACATAATTGCATACAGTACATACATATTTGTCCATAATTTGGTCTCCTTTTACTTACAATCATTACATATACCACGGAAAACGATATCGAACCCGTGAATTTCTGCTCCAAGCTCCTTTTCTGCCCTTGCAAGAATATCCGGGGCTACATCGGAGCTTACATCATATACTTTCTTACATTTTTCACACATAAAATGAAAATGTTCATGAGTATTGTGGTCAAAATGAGAGGAGGTTTCTAAACCATCAATTCTTTTTATAATACCATTATCGACCAGCTGATTAAGATTTCTGTATAAGGTTGCAATGCTCATTGACCCATGGGTCTTTTCTAATACAGAATGGATATATTCAGCAGTTGGATGAACAACATTATTGCGTATTGTCTCTAAGATTAATTCCCGCTGTCTTGAATAATTCATCAAAACCTCATAATTGATAACAATTATCATTTTATAGACAAAAGTCTTAAAAGTCAAGTATTTAAGCAATAATACGAAGTTTCATTGCAATATAAACAGCATTGGCTCTATTCTCGGCATTAAGCTTTTTGTATATAGTTGCAAGATGGGATTTAACAGTATGAGGACTAATAAAAATTATTTTAGAAATTTGTTTCGTATCCAAACCTAAGGCCGCAAGTTGTAATAGATTTATTTCCCAAGAAGTTAATTCTGCACAAACTTTCTTATCAATTTTAAATTCTTCAACTAGTTTCTCAATTTCTTTACTGTAATAAATAATCTTTCTCTTTCTCATTATCTTCCTCATTTACTATTTTGTATATTTGATATTTTCAATTGACATACATTAACTATTATCATACGAACAATTTATGTTGAAATAAACCGGTTTAATAATATTTCCGATGTTAAAAATTTGTTACAAATAAGGTATTAAATGCTGATTTAAAACAGTTCAAAAATATTTGATTTGCATTGTAAATATGAAAAACAACGTGAAAATGAAGTTATGTACATGGTTCCCCTCCCCCAAAAAATCTCTAAAAAACATACTTTAAGCTTAAGAGCATTTTATATTAATTATCTATCTTAACTAATTATGCCTGCTTTCACTGCTTTATAAACAGCATTCGCGCGGTTCTGCGCTCTTAATTTACGAAATATGACTCCAATCCTGGCCTTGACTGTATGTTCACTTATATACATCATACGACTGATCTTTGCATTATTTAATCCAAGTGCGACCTGCTCAAGAAGCTTACATTCGCTCAAAGTTAGAACATCTTTAGTTTCTTCATAAAGTTCTTTCTTAAACCCGATTTCAAATTCAGGATTTCCCTTACTAAATTTATTCTTGCTCATATTCATTAATAACCCCTTTACTCTTTCATACATCTATTATCATACGAATATTTAAGGAATAAAGTAAAGAGATTAATAATAATTCCGTACGTAATACTTTGTTACATAAGTAAGGAAAAAAGTTCTCTTCAAATCCCATAAGACTTATTTTACAACGATTTACAGACTTACATTTAAAATTAATATTTTTATTAAATATAGACAAACGGTTATTAATTTTCTTTATTTATTATTTTATAAAAAGATACATTACTTAATAAACTTAAATAAATATTAAAATTAACCTGAATAATTTACCCAATGAGATGCAAGCGCATGCCCAAATTACATGATGAAATTATGGGAGTGTAGTAAACGGATAAAATAAAGTCTCGGAACACAAAAGAGGGAGAATACTCTCCCTCACTTATGAAGTATACGGCAGAAAGGTTTTAACAAAAGCCATACTACACACTACTTACATTTCTTCTTCCCATCCCAACTAAGATCATCACAGTGTAAATAATCCATATTTTCATTATATATTACCCAGGCAGAACATCCATAACCGTTACCGTTCTCTGAAGAGTTTCTGTTACAATATTCAGAAAATGTCCGATATGTTTCGTTTGTGTTTCCCATTGGAATGATTCTTTTATTATATATCCAAAATGTAAAGATATCTCTCCCTGTCGTATTTGGAGGAGTTGTAATCCCATTTATATCAACTGCGATATCACCACAATAAGTTTTATCATTGCAATTATAATTATTAATCCAACCTCCAATGAATGTGATACCGTCATTCAATGTAACTGTCTGCATTTTGATATAAGTTGATGTCATATCCGCTCCATGTAGATTTGTTACTTTATCATACTTTTTACAGTTGTTATCTCCCGATGCACAGACTTTAGGGAAATTTAAATACGGTAGAATTTTAGACCAAAAAATTCCCATATTTGTTGTACCGGCCTCATTCCATTCATATTCACCAGTGTCAGGATTTAAAGGATTATCAGCATCTTCAGTAAATCCCCATACATTTATAGACCCGTATTCTTCCTGTGCTCTTAGATAAGCCTGACTTATTATACTATATGCCTTTTTTAACCTTGTTACTGTAGCTTTTTCCTGGTAATTCGCCATAAGTGAGGGCATTGTCATGGCAGCCACCACACCGATTATGCCCAGGGTTATTAAAACCTTTGCCAAAGTAAACGCAAACTTGCGAGGCGAGTTGGGCCTGAGGCCCTGCATTATGACGCTGCGCTGTCTGAAACGCGTAGAAATAATATTAAATTTCTTATTTTTCAAGTCCCATTTTGAAATTTTAGTCTCACGAAACATAATGCTTTCTTTTTGCTTCCTTTTTCTTTGAGCTAAAGAAAAAGGAAGTTGGGCTTTCAGCCCAACATTAGATTTTTGTGTGCATATGGTCGGACATTTTTGAAGACGGCAAGATCCTGAAACGAGTTCAGGATGACAGTTGGTTGTTTTTTGAATTTCTTTATTTTTGTTGGGGTAGAAACCCCAACCTACATTATCTATTTTTTCATATTTTTCAAGGGGGGGCGTAGCCCCCTCTTACATGACGCGTCGCTGTCCGAGACGCAAAGGATATTGCTTTAAAAGTACTTTAACGAGAGAAATCAAATCTCACGACTAGTATCGCTTTCTTTTTTGCTTAGGTTTTATCAGAATGACTTGTTTTTAACAAAATTTATACGCCTGACTTATAGAGACACCCTCTTGAACTAATATCAAAAAAAAAAGACCTCAGAGCTGACTCTGAAGTCTTTTTCTAAATTAGGTGCTGGCATCGGGTTATCTTCCCAGGCGGTGGCCCGCCAAGTATTGTCACTGAAGTAAGTCTTTACGACCGTGTTCGGGATGGGTACGGGTGGTTTCCTTACTCTTGGACACCAGCGAATTTCGTCGCTTTACGCTGAAAGTTGCATAATTATTATAAGCTTTCTTACGCTTTCATCAACTACTTCTCTATT
>CALUYU010000042.1 GCA_944325075.1 Candidatus Gastranaerophilales bacterium | reverse complement strand
ATTTATTGACCTTTTCACTATGCGCTCCACACAGCGGAGCGTTATAGGGATGTCCATCAGGAACAAACCACAACCTATATAAAAAGCAAGCGGAGGATGCTTAACACTCCCCGCTTGCTTTTACTATTATTATACAAGAATATTTCATGCCCCCTTAAACAACAACTATTCCGAGGCAGCAATTTGCTTGTATAACTCAATCTGCTTAGCAGAAATATTTTTAGGGATTACAATTTTAATTTTTGCATTAAGATTTCCATACCCCCCGGCCTTTTTAGGAAGCCCAAGATTTTTAAGTCTTAAGATTTGTCCTGAAGAAGTTTTTGGTGGAATTTTTATACCAATTGTTCCATGAAGAGTTACAATATCTTTTTTACAACCAAGAACGGCTTCCGGAGGAGTAATTTCAACCTCTTTTGTTAGATCCGTTCCGTCAACTTCATACTCTTTATCTTTGTACTGAATTATCAAATACAAATCACCGGTACGTCCATAATTATCAGTTTTCCCTTCACCTTTAAGTCGTATCTTTTGACCAGCTTTTACCTCAGGAGGAATTTTTACTTTAATAGATTTTGTGACATTTTTAATCCCGGTTCCGCCGCAAGCTGAACAATAACCTCCTCCCGGAGGGCACTGTGTACACCGCTCCATTTCAGAGAAATTAACACTGACGGGTTTTTGATTAAAGACATCGCGTGCAGTTATATTAAGAGTTTTTGTGATATCCAAATCTTCTTGAGGTTCGGTCTGAGTCTTGCGTTTTGAACGGGTAGATGAGGTGCGTCCGGTGTTAGCAGAACCAAAATCAAAACCGCCAAAATTCATTCCGCTGCGTTTTTGTGTCCCGGCTCCCATCATATCACCGAATAACGAACTGAAGAAATCAGAAAAACCTCCCATATCTTCACCGCCAAAGTGAAAACTTTGATAAGCACCACCCTGACCTCCGCCAAAACCAAATTGTTCAAATCCCGGAGGCGGAGTATAACTTTGTCCGCCCTGCCAATTAGCCCCAAGGCTGTCATAACGCTGACGTTTAGCTTTATCGCCAAGTACTTCATACGCTTCATTAATATCTTTGAATTTAGCTTCTGCTTCTTTTGTTTTATTAACATCAGGGTGAAACTTTCTCGCAAGTTTTCTATAAGCTGATTTAATTTCAGCCTCACTTGCGTCACGCTTTACACCTAAAATTTCATAGTAATCTTTATATTCCATATTGTCTCCATTCTGGTATCATATATTATCATAATAATATATTTTTCCACAATTCTTTAAATAATTAATATTTTTATAATTATTTAATCCGATAGAAAGCGGAGTGGCAGTGCGGAATAAATAAAAAGCCCAGAATAATGAACAGTTCCAACGGAAAAATGCAACACAATATAAAACTATGGGTAGTACCATATAAAGTGTATGCCACCCCCTTTTGCAGAGGACTTGTCCGCCCTCACCTCAATACGCTACAAGAACTGATACAAGCCGTCTCATTATACCGGAAAGCTGGTTCAACCGTAATTAAGAAAAAAATTACAAATTAGCTCCACAGCATTTTTTAAATTTCTTGCCACTACCGCAAGGACAAGGATCATTTCTGCCTATTTTAGAAAGGTCAATACCTTCCGGAAGTTCCGGTTTATCTTCTTCCTCCTCAATAAGCCCCAATGTATTGGCAAAAGCTTTTGATTTATATAAAACAGTGGTTGAAGAATAAATTTTCTGTTCAAGGTAGCGGGATTTATACTTTTCCAGCAACTCTTTTAAAGTATAATCAGTCTTTTTCAACCCATTAATTATAGGTAAAAAGTTTTTATGTTTTTTAGCTGCTCGTTTAATCAGATTAGCAGAAAATTTATCATTGGTTAAAAAGTAGTCAATACATTTATCATAATTTTCTATTTCAGAAGGATTAGACGCTTCAAAAATTTTGTTGAATGTTCCCCAGAACGGCACGGCATACATTCCCAAATCTTTGTCATATATGATTCCAACATCGTAAGTTTCCTTATGGGATGAAAAACCGCCCAAAGAATTTTCAAGAAAGTTATCGTAGGAATTGTTGAATTCTGAAACATTAAAGAACTTATAAGTATCAGGTTCTTTAATTTTATCGTTAAAATCGGCTTTAACACCGTCTTCAGCATAATCGTTAAAAACTCCGATTAATTCATCAGCAAATTTATTTGTTGTAAGAACCTCCTCAGTGCCGAAAAACTCCATGAATTTATCATAAACCTGATGAATTTCTTCTTCTATTTCTGCCTGCTTTTCCGGGTTGTCCTGATAAACTATTTCGGGATTTTGAATAATTCTTGCTACTGAAAATCTATAAGCTTCATCACGTCTTGTGGTAGGCAGTACACCGGAAATTTCAAGAAGATAACATTCTTCTTCAAAGTTCATAATTCTTGCAACAACATACTGGCCGGATCCAAGACCTCTGAAATTTGTCATTTTTATAAGAGAAGTTGTATCATATGTTTTTTCGTTAATAATGTTATATAATTCAAAACCGTTTTTGAGCATTTTTTTTATTTCAAAAACCGATGACATAGAATTATTCAATGCCTTTACAATCTTTTTGGCAGCAGCTTTAATGTCCGCTTTTTCCAGGTAAATTGACAAAATACTTTTATGATCTTCTCCCAACCGCCTTTCAAAAATATAATTAAAACAAGCACTTTGAAAAGCGGCTCCAGAATTAGGATTTGCTCCGATTGTTTTTAAATATTCCTGAAAATCAGGACGAATTTCTTCATCGGATTGTATAAAAAGCGCTACTGCTTTAATAATATCATTTATTTCTTGTATTTTATCTAATACCGGCATTTTTCTCTCCCTTAATTAAAAACCATATTTACACGTTAGCTCAAATATAAAAAAAACTCAATAGTTGCTTATCTGATATATGCATAGGCAAGATATCCAATATAAATACTCTCATCCGGGAATATCTTATTATGACACCAATTCTTCAAATAGGCCCGTTACATCTTTATGTATCTCTTCAATTGAGCGGGTAGCATCTACAACTTTTATTCTGTTCGGCTCCATTTCGGCCAGTTTCAAATAACCGTTTCTGACAGAATTAAAAAATTCAATTCCTTCAGCTTCCATCCTGTCTTTTTGAGTGCCGACTCTCTGCATTGACGTGTGAACATCTATATCAAAAACAATTGTTAAATCAGGCTTTCTGTGTCTTGTCGCAATATTATTAAGCATATTTATTTCTTCAATATCAAGCCCCCGACCATAACCCTGATAAGCAACCGTACTATCAGTATGCCGGTCACAAAGAACAATTTTTCCTGATTCAACAGCAGGATTCACAATAGTATCAATATTTTGCGCTCTATCAGCCAAAAATAAAAAAGTTTCACATTGTGAAGATACTTCACCGTCATAATTAAGCAAAATTTCTCTAATTTTTTGGCCTAAACCTTTTGCTCCCGGCTCTCTTGTTTCAATAACACAATAATCTTTTATATCACGTAAATAATCCGCAAGCAACTCAAGCTGTGTAGTTTTACCGCAGCCATCAACACCTTCAAATGTGATAAAATAACCTTTTTTCATTTTTTACCCTTTTATTAAATTATTGTAATGTTCATTATAAAAATCAATAAACCTGTTTTCTAATATTGCCTGGCGGCATTTTTGCGAAAACTCGACAAGAAATTGAATATTATGAATAGAAAGCAATGTTGCGGCAGTACTTTCCTGGCATCGGAACAGATGCCGGATATAAGCTCTTGAGTGATTTCTGCAAGCATAACAGTTACATCCTTCAACAAGCGGAGCACTGTCATCATAGAATGCTTTATTTTTAATATTTTTCTTTCCATGCCAGGTAAAGAAAGAACCGTGGCGTGCATTACGGGTAGGTAACACACAATCAAACATATCAACTCCGTGTTTAATCCCATCCAGCAAGTCTTCAGGCGTTCCAACCCCCATAAGATAACGCGGTTTATTTTCCGGAAGCAGAGGAGCTGTAAGTTCTACAAAATGATTTTTTATATCAACCGGTTCCCCGACACTTACCCCGCCGATTGCATAACCGGAGGCCTCATAACCGGAAATGACTTTAGCACTTTCTTTCCGTAAATCATCATAAAATGCGCCCTGAACAATAGGAAAAAGAGCCTGGCATGGATTAGTTTTGGCATTGAAACATCTTTCCAGCCAGCGATGAGTTCTCTCCATAGCCTTTTTAGCAGTTTCATAATCGCAAGGATAAGGAGCGCATTCATCAAATGCCATAATTATATCTGCACCAATATCCTGCTGGATTTCCATGGAAACCTCCGGAGAAATAAAATGTTTTTTCCCGTCTTTCGGATCCCTGAATTCAACGCCATCCTCGGTTATTTTTCTTAAGTGTGAAAGTGAAAATACCTGAAAACCGCCGGAATCTGTTAAAACCGGTTTATGCCAGTTCATCCACGAATGTATCCCGCCAAACTGCTTAATTAACTTTGTTCCTGCACGTAAATACAGATGATAAGAATTCGCAAGAATAATCTGTGCACCGGTATCCATAATCTGATCAGACACAAGAGTTTTTACTGCAGAATTTGTTCCTACCGGCATAAATATAGGTGTGTTTATATATCCGTGCGGAGTTTTAAAAATTCCGGCTCTGGCATTCGTATGTTTACATGTATTTATTAACTTATATTCAAAAAAATCTTTTTCACTCAGCATAATTCGTTTTCAATATTTACGGCCTGTTTAAAAATAGAAACGGGCTGATGAAATTTATGCTCAGCCCTTAAGTTTCTAAAAAATGATTTAACTCATACTTTCAGTAACAATTTCCATCATATTTTTGTAATTTGTGCAGAGTTCTTCAGGCTTAAAGTAGAGATTAATTTCTCTTTCAGCGCTTTCCGGACTATCAGAACCGTGAATAACATTGAACGCTTTTAACTGTCCGTAATCCGCCCTGATTGAACCGACATCTGCTTCACAAGGATCAGTTGCACCTAATACATGACGTATACCCTGAACAGCCTTATAACCTTGGAAAACCATTGCTACTATAGGACCGCTTGTAATATATTTTACTAATTCCGGATAAAAAGGTTTACCGATGTGTTCTTCATAATGTTTTGCAGCAAGTTCTTCACTTACCTGAAGCATTTTCATACCAACGATTTTATAACCGCGTTTTTCAAAACGGGCAATAATTTCTCCAATAAAACCACGTTTTACTGCATCAGGTTTGATAGCAACAAATGTTCTCTCTTCTGTATACATAATTTCCCTCCGTTTTCTTTATTCTAATACTACCATAAAATCTTAAATTTAACCACTATGATTTTTCAGTGCCAAGATTTTCCAAATACTTAAAGTACATTGAAAGCATTATTGAACACAAAATAACAGCAGCAGTCAAAAGCCCGAACCAGAATCCCATAATGCTGAAGTGATACTTAAATGCAAGCGTATAACCTATAGGAATTGACAAAAGCCAGTATGCAATAAAGTTAGCAGCAAGCACAATTTTTGTCTTTTTAATTCCCTTAAAAAATCCCGCCAAAGATACCTGGAGCCCGTCAAAAATCTGAAAAACAGCTAGTACATACATTATAGGAATACTTATTTTTATCAAGGCCGAATCTTTAGTAAACAGTCCGACCAAAAAGTCCGGAACACTTGAAAATACAATTGCGCTGCAAACCATGAAAGTTACACACATTAAAATCCCGATTTTGGCATATTTCCTTAAATCTATAAAATTTGATGAACCGTTTGCAAAACCGACTTTAACCGCAATAGCATTAGAAATAGCTAAAGGAACCATAAATGAAATTGTGGTCATTGTACAAACAAGGTTTTGAGCCGCAGCATAAACACCTGAAACACGTCCCATAATTATTGCAATGATATTAAATGCAATAAACTCTACAAGGATAGCCGCAGAAATTGGTAAACCAACTCTGAGCATTTGTCTGTAATAGTCTTTATCCGAATAATTATGAAACTGCATTCTTAAAAAGCAGTAAACCAAAAGCGCTCCGGCCATAACATATCTAACAATAAAAGCAGCAATAGCCAGACCGATTACACCAATAGAAGGAATAGGGCCAAAACCAAATACCATAATCCAGGCCAAAATAACATTTAAGAATACGCATAATACAGTCACTAAATTTGGGAAAAAGACAATTTCAAATGCCTGGAGATATTCCTTCAACGCAGCATGTATATATACAGCAAAACTGGAAAATGCAGTAATCCACATATATTCTTTTATGGCCGGAGTTATTGCCGGATCAAATTTAAGCCGGTCTATCATAGGAATAATTCCCAAAACAATTACCGTTACAATAAGAGCCAGCACAAGCGCAAACCTAATTGTCGGATAGAAATATTTTTTAGCCGGTTTTTTCTCTCCTCTGTAGTTGGATAAAATCGGTGATACACTTGAGATTAAGCCTATACCAAATGTGAAAATACAGTTTAAGATAGCTGTTGCAATGCTTATTGCAGCCAGCGTATTTGTAGAATGACGTCCCGCAACAAAAACATCCCCGGCTCCGATAAGGATAAAACCAAGGTTTCCCATAATTATTGGCAGGGCAATGTTTAATAATTCTTTTACGTAATACTTAACTGATTGTGTCATGTATATCCATTATATTACAAACAAATATTTAGGGATAATTTCAATTAAATAAAATTAATATTACTGCTCCCGCGACCATAACTATACTACCAAACAACTTTTTTAATATATTTTTTTCACTAAAAAACTTCCAGCCTAAAAGTACGCTTAAAACAGACGAAAGCTGGAACAATGCCAGACCGTAACTTACGTTCATCCTTGAGAAAACAAAATTCGTACTATATTGCATTAATCCCATAAGCAAAATAACTAAAAGACAACGTGTAAAGACAAAACCGTTTTTCTCGGGCAAAAATGACCTCTTCCTTAAAACAATTAATCCGGTAAACAACATTCCAAATAAGCACCAAAATACAAAAGAAGTTTTTACATCCGTATAAAGAATCACATTTTTTATAAAAACAGCCTCCACTGCGGTAAAAACAAGAGCATAAATTCTGTATCTGATATCAGAACGTCTTAGCAGCTTAAGACTAAAACCTTCATCCTGAGTCTCAAAAATTACATAACTTCCGGCAATTATAAGCACAATTGCAGCAATACCCGTTAATGAAGGGATTTCCTTTAAAATAACTATTCCCGCAATCATAGCAACAACTGATTTATAAGCATTAATAGGCCCAAGAATTGACAACTCGCCCCTTTCAAGTGCCTTAACCAGATACGAATTGCCAAGTGCTCCGCATATTCCGCCAAACAAAGCATTTATCCATACAACTTGACCAAAACCTCCCCAATTAACTCCGAATATAACCGGAACACAACAAACAAACAGTCCAGAATACATTATAAAATTTATTAAAAAAGGACTAAGCCCTCTTGCCGTTAACTGTTTCTGGTAAACATTAGACATAGAGTTGCTTATAATACGGATTAAAACAGCTAATGTAGTTATAATCATAAATCCATTATAACAGCAATATAGAATTAAGTTACAAAAACAGCTCCCCAATCTTCTCACAAGAAACCTGACAAATGTTTAAAATGCAGCACATTTAGAAAATAAACCTTGCAGGATTATGCCTACAGTCCACCCCCAACAACAACAATATTTCGGATTATTTTTTACAAAGTCGGATAAATAGCAAAAGGCGGGATTAAATTCCCGCCTCTTAAATTCTTATTTTTTACCTTTTCTTTTATAGAAATCTTCAATAAAGCTTGTATTAAAATTTCCGCTCATAAAGACTTCATCTTCAATGATATCCTGGTGGAAAGGAATTGTTGTTTCTATACCGGTAATAACATATTCTTTCAGCGCCCGGTACATTCTTCTGCGAGCTTCATTCCTTGTTCTTCCCCAACAGATAAGCTTTCCAATCATAGAATCGTAATAAGGAGGTATCTTGTAATCCTGATAAGCATGAGAATCAACTCTTACGCCAAAACCGCCGGGTGTAACATAACCAGTAATTTGTCCGGGATTAGGCATAAAATCTTTTTCAGGATTTTCAGCGTTAATACGGCACTCAATCGCGTGTCCTCTAAGCACAATATCATCCTGGGTGAAATCAAGTTTTTCTCCGGATGCAACAAGAATTTGTTCCCGAACAAGATCAATATTTGATATCATCTCAGTTACACAGTGTTCAACCTGAATACGTGTATTCATCTCCATAAAATACCACTTACCGTCATGATCAAGTAAAAATTCGCAAGTGCCAGCCCCTTCATAATTAATAGCCTTTGCAGCTCTAACAGCAGCAGCACCCATTTCCCGACGTGTAAATTCATCAATTGCTGGTGACGGAGCTTCCTCCAAAAGTTTCTGGTGACGTCTTTGGATTGAACAATCTCTTTCACCAAGGTGAACAACATTGCCATACTGATCCGCAAGAATCTGAACTTCAATATGACGTGGATTTTCAAGATATTTTTCAGCATACACATCCGGATTTCCAAAGAAATTTTGAGCCTCTGCCTGGCATAAATTCATATTATCTTCAACATCATCATCCGAACGGCAAATTCTCATCCCTTTTCCGCCGCCTCCGGCTGTTGCCTTTAAAATTATTGGATAACCAGCCTTTTTAGCAAATGCTTTTACTTCTTCAGGAGTTTTCAATATTCCCGTACCCGGTGTTACCGGCACGTTATTATCAATCATAGTCTGACGTGCAGTTGCTTTATCACCCATTTTTCTCATTGCCTCGGCAGACGGGCCGATAAACTTAATCCCCTGCTTTTCGCAAATTTCAGCAAAATCCGCTCTTTCTGACATGAACCCATAACCGGGGTGAATAGCGTCAGCCCCTGAAACATCTGCGGCCGAAAGAATTGCAGGAATACTCAGGTAACTTTTTGAACTCTGAGCAGGCCCGATACAATACGCCTCGGTTGCAAGCCTTACATGAAGAGAATTTGCGTCCGCCTGTGAATATATTGCAACTGTCGGAATTCCCAATTCCCTGCATGCTCTTATAATTCTTACAGCTATTTCGCCTCTATTGGCGATTAAAACTTTTCTAAACATAATATCATCCCTAACAAATAGAGAAGAGTTTTTATATAAAAACTCTTCTCGCCTTAATCCATTATTTTACTCTTCTATATACATTAAAACTTGTCCGAATTCAACCGGCTGACCGTCTTGAACACAAAGTTCAACAACTTTGCCCGAAACTTCAGACTCAATTTCATTCATTAATTTCATAGCCTCAATAATACAAACTTTATCTCCTTTGCTAATAGTCTGGCCTATTTCAACAAAAGGCTTGCTATCCGGAGATGGAGCTGAATAGAATGTTCCTACCATTGGAGAAACAATTGGAGTTCCTTTTTTAACTTCAGCTTTAGGACTTTCAGCAGACTGAGTTGCCGGAGCTGATGAAGGAGCCGCGGTTTGAACCGGAGCCGCAGCAACAGCTGCCGGAGCAACAATAACATCTTTTCTGATTGTTATGGCGCTATCACCGTCTTCTAAAGATATTTCTGTTAATTCATTCTCTTTCAAAACCTTAGAAAGTTTTTCTATATAATCTATATCAAAATTCATTTTTAACCTTTCTTATGTAAGTTATTTTGTTTTTGCTTATCGGAACTAAGCTTGAATTTTCCAAGCAGGAATTCTTGTCAGCGTTAAAACCTTTTCATCTTACAAGCTATATGTTACAAGCTTATCAAGTCCCGAATATAAAGAGTCTTTTGAATATTTTTCAAATACTCCCGGAATATTAAGCCCGGTCAAGATATTCATTAGTTCTTGTATCAACTCTTATTTTGTCACCGTTAGAAATAAAGAACGGAACGTTAACAACCGCACCGGTTTCCAATGTTGCCGGCTTAGTCCCGCCTTGGGCAGTATTTCCCTTTTCAGAAGGAGGTGTGTCGGTAACTTCAAGAACAACGTGAGCCGGAATATCTACACCAATAATTCTTCCATCGTGCAATAAAACTTGTACGATCATATTTTCTTTCAGGTACTTAACGCCATCGCCAACGTGGTCTGCTGTAACTTGTAACTGTTCATATGTTTCCATATCCATCATTACAAATTCCGAACCTTCTTTGTATAAATATTGCATTTCACGTCTGTCAAGAGTTGCTTTGCCTACTTTTTCACCTGCTCGGAATGTCTTTTCAACAACCTGACCGGTTTCAACATTTTTTAACTTTGTTCTTACAAAAGCTGCACCTTTGCCAGGTTTTACGTGTAAAAACTCAACAACAGACCAAAGTCCGTTATCTAATTCTAGTGTTAGGCCTGTTTTTAAGTCATTAACTGAAATCATAATATTCCCCTATTTTAATCTGTTACTTACTCGTAAGTTGATTTTACCATAAAAATACGAATTTTCAAAATTTATTTACGAAATGTTACCAGAAAAGGCCGCTGAAATATATTTTCAAAATTCTTAGTAGCTTATATTAAAAGATATCAATAGAGGAAAACAAAGACTTGAATATTTACAAAAAATCAGTTATAATATAGACAAAGGCATAATTGGAGGATACATGCAAAACGCAATAATAGAGCGAATTTCCCTGATAGGGGGGGGGGCAGACTAAGGGCCTAAAGCCTTATTGGACGGCTTTTTCAGCTTTCGGTATCTGGTGTTTTGCGTGGTTAAATAAAATTTTTAGCAGAGTTCGGGAATATTGTATTCTTGATGTTTTTTTGCGGGAAATTTCTTTTAGGCGAAATCTTTTCTTTCGCCACTTTAGGCTGCATTTTTTTTTATTAATTAAGGAGGTATTTTATGATTAATTTTTTCAAAAAAGTAGTTGACAATAATAATCTAGGTTGGGCTTTCAGACCAACAATAAAATTTTGTTGGGGTAGAAACCCCAACCTACAAAAAGCTATTTCTTCTGCATCTCGTAAAGTCGCGTTTACTCTTGCAGAAGTCCTAATAACCCTTGGGATAATCGGTGTTGTTGCTGCGATGACTTTGCCGACACTTATCCAAAATTATCAGAAAAAAGTCGCAGCAGTCCAGTTAAAACATTTTAGCAGTTTAATACAACAAGCAAATAAAGCTTATACAGCTCAAGAAATAATAAAATCGGTAGACTATATGGATTATATAGCCCCTAAAAACCCCGATTCTATGATGGATTATTTTAATATATACTTTAAACCGTATATTAAAGTAAATGAAGTTGAAAAAAAAGAAGCTGGTATCTTGATTAAATTTGCAAACGGAACTGGAGCTTATTTACAGAAAATAAATGATTGTCCTCTTGAACCTGATAATTTAACTTGTGAGACGTATTTTATATTCTGTCCAAAGGTCAAATATTGCGAAACAATTAATGAAGCTGCAATAAATACTAGAACATTCGGGGTAGATGGGAAAAATACATTTTTAATGTATACTGGCGGGACTGCCCCATCTGTATATAAATATAATAAATGGACAAGGGCACAATTAGTTGAGGCCGCCACAGACAGCGCAGTCCATTGCTCTTCTCTGATTGAATTTGACAATTGGGAAATAAAAGATGACAACCCTTGCTGGAAATAAATAAAAAAATATAAAAGGCGGTTTTGATAAAACCGCCTTTTGATATTTGTAAAAATATTAACGTTTTGAGAATTGGAATCTCTTACGAGCTCTTTTTCTACCGTATTTTTTACGTTCCTTAACACGTGGATCACGGGTTAAAAGACCTTCCATTCTTAACACATTTCTATATTCTTCATTAGCCTTAACCAAAGCTCTTGAAATACCGTGTCTGATAGCTCCGCATTGTGCTACAACACCACCGCCTACAGCTTTAACTCTTACATCATATTTTTCCTGATTATCAGTTAAAACAAGCGGTCTGTATACTAACATTTCAACAGCTGGTCTGTTTCCGATATAGTTTCTCAAAGTCTTTCCGTTAACGAAAATTCTTCCTTTACCTTTTACAAGCTTTACTACTGCAATAGAGGTTTTTCTGCGGCCGGTAGCCATAATTTCTTTATCTGCCATTATTCAGCCTCCTTTTCTAACAGAATTGGTTTTTGAGCAGCGTGAGGATGTTCACTTCCGGCATAAATTTTTAATTTAGTTAATTGTTCTGCCCCTAATGTGTTGTGAGGAAGCATACCCTTAACAGCTTTTTCTAAAGCCAATGTTCCGTCTTTTTCCATTAATTCTTTAAAGCTTGCGCTTTTCAAACCGCCCGGATATCCGGTATGGTGCAAATATATCTTATCAGTTTCTTTTTTACCTGTAACACGAACCTTGTCAGCGTTAATAACGATTACGAAATCACCGGTATCAACGTTTGGAGTGTATTCAGGTTTATTTTTACCTCTTAAAATATTGGCAATTCTTGATGCTAAACGGCCCAAAATTTCGCCTTCTGCATCAATCAAATACCATTTTCTTTCTACTTCCAGAGGTTTTGCTGAATATGTTTTCATGCTATGTTCTCCGTTTTATATTTTTTTTTAGTAAGTTACTTCTACAAGAGTTAACCCATACGGGCTAACCGTTTGGCCGGCTTTAGACCGGTCCTTTGCCTCCAATACATTCTTCATATGTTCCGGAGACAAATTATGCCCCTCTATTTCAAGGAGAGTTCCGACTATTGTTCTTACCATATTATATAGAAATCTGTTCCCTACAATATCAATAACAACTCTATCGCCTTCTGCTCTATGGCATTCGGCTTTAGTTAAAGTGCAAACTTTGCTTGGGTTCAGCGTTCCGGAACTCTTAAAACTTGAAAAATCGTGTTCTCCTAGCAAATAATTTAAAGATTTTTGCATTCTTTCTATATTTACAGGAAACTTCACACGCAAAAGATCTCCATCAAAAGCATTTTTACATCTTCTGTTAATAAATTCAAATCTGTAATAACGGCTTTTTGCTGACTTTTGGGCGTGAAAACTATCTTCCACCTCTTTAAGGTTATCGACCGAAATATCATCTGGCAGAATCTCATTCATTTGATAAAGAAACTTTGAAGCAACAATAGGTTTCTCCGTATCAAAATGAATAATCTGCCCTATTGAATTGACACCGCGGTCTGTTCTTCCGGAAAAGATTGCCTTTATTGGCCGGATATATTCAATCGCATCGGAATCCGGCTCATGCAAAAGCATATCCTTATCCTGATTACGATTATTAGTTTTTATCAATGTACTAAGTGCTTTTTCAAGTTCATATTGAATTGTAGAAATTCCTTTTACAGGCTTACCGTTTTCCAACTGTAACTGGCTGCCGGCATAGTTTTTACCAATATACTGAACTCTTAAAGCGTAACGCATTATGGCTTACACCAACTGGATTAAAGCCATTTCGGAAGCATCACCGCGTCTTGGAGGAAGTCTGAATATTCTTGTATAACCGCCTTTACGATCGGAATACTGCTTGCCGATTACCACAAATAGTTTTCTTAAAACTGTTTGCGGAGCTAATTTTTTATCTTTTACTGCTTCATCAAAAACTTCACCGGTTTTAAGATCCATAAATTTACCTGTTTCTTTATTGTAAATATGGCGGGCAGCTTGACGAATAGCATGAAGATCGCCTTTCTTAGCAAGAGTGATAATCGCTTCAGCATATGGTCTCAATGCTTTTGCACGAGCCATAGTTGTTTTGATTTCACCATGCACAAAAAGCTCTGTTGCTAAAGCACGAAGCAATGCATCTCTTTGATCTTTAGCCTTGCTTAGCGTATGTTTTTTTGTCATGTGTCTCATTTTTACTTTTCCTTATAGTTTATTTTCTTATTCTTTTTATTGGTATATTTTGTCTGAATTATATCAGAATTTTTAAGCGGCAAACCTATAATTCAAGCCGCCCAAGCATATTTCACGGCTTAACCTATTTCTTCTTCCACTTCAGGATTTGGAGCCAAGTCTAAACCAAAATGATGTAATCTTTCAATTACTTCATCTGAAGATTTTTTACCGAAATTCTTAATGTTAAGCAGATCATGTTCTGATTTCTTTAATAATTCGGCCATAGAGTTAATACTTGCACGTTTCAAACAATTATAAGCTCTTACGGAAAGTTCAAGTTCTTCAATTGTCATACTTGGAACATTTTCGTCTTCTTCAACTGTTTCTTCAACACTGGCAACCGGAGTTGTAACCGGCTGGCCGGTAATTGAAGCTATCTGCATAAAGTGGTCTATCAATAAGTTTGAAGCCTGGCTCAGTGCAGTTGTTACTTCAATTGAACCATTTGACCAAATTTCTAATGTCAATTTATCAAAATCAATAGAATCACCAACACGGGTATTTTCTACATTATAACTAACTCTTTTAATTGGCATGAATGTTGCATCTATAGGTAATACATCAATTGAGATACCTCTTGAATCACGCGGAACATCATGAGGAACATAGCCTTTACCGGTTTCCACAATAATATCAGCGTGGAAACTTCCGCCTTCTGCAACGGTACAAATTAACCAGTCTGGGTTAACAACCTTTACTCCGGCAGGTAATTGAATATCACTTGCAAGAACAGCTCCTGCTTTATCAACGTCTATACGTAAATGCTGAGGTTCTGAAGAATCAGTTTTAACAACCAAACCTTTCAAATTCAACATTACATCAATAACGTCTTCCAATACGCCAGGAATAGCAGTATATTCATGCGTAATTCCTTCTATTCTTGCTGAAGTAACTGCTGTACCTTCAAGACTTGATAATAATACGCGTCTTAAAGAGTTACCAATAGTCGTACCGAACCCTTTTTCCAAAGGTTCAATAACAAACTTACCGTACTGGGAACCGTCTGAACTTGTTGTCGTATTAACGCATTTAATTTTTAATTCCATTCTTTTAATCTCCTAGTTTTTTAAATAACTATTTTGGATTATTAATCCTTGATTGATGGATTCGGTTTCCAAAATGCTTTAGTCTTTGAGTTTTATTAACACTGCGGCTATGCTTTTGGCGTTGTATGGATTGGGTATTTACCCCAATACTCCGAAATCCGTTTCTTGGATTTTCTTATTGCTCAGACCTCCATTAACTTCTTTGCCGTTTATTTTGGTCCTCACACACCGGGTTGCACCTGGTGAAAATCCTCTGGATTATTGCTTTTCCCAAACAAAATACCAAATTCAATTATCTATCATTTGCTTTTGTTTTCGTTTTTTGAGATTGGAAATTATTCCGCACTCTTGCAAAATCCATTACTTAGAGTAATATTCAATTACAAGTTGTTCTTTGATTTCAGGATCCAATTCTTCTCTTTCAGGAATTCTATCGAAAGTTATTTTCAATGCATCCTTATCAATTGTCATCCAAGCAGGAGCACATGCTAAATCAATCATTTCCGTAACTGATTTAATAAACTGTACGCTATTAGATTTTATAGTAATAACGTCGCCTGCTTTTACTGAGTATGATGGAATATCAACCTTTTTATCATTTACAAGAACGTGACCGTGGTTAACGATTTGTCTTGATTGCTTACGGGTAATACCCAATCCTGCACGATACAAGATATTATCAAGTCTTGATTCTAACAGTTGCAAAAGAATTGTGCCTGTAACACCTTTTCTTCTTGCAGCTTCATTGTAATATCTTGAAAACTGTTTTTCACTTACAAGGTATGTAAATCTTATCTTCTGTTTTTCTGCAAGGTGAATAGCATATTCAGAAAGTTTTTTTCTTACAGCGCCATGCTGGCCTGAAGCTGACTGTCTCATTGAAGAAGTCAGTTTTCTGTTTGACAAATCTTTCACCTTTTTATTTCTAAATAATTTATTAGAAGGTCCTGTATATCTAGCCATTTTTATTTTTCTCCTTTTTCTTGCGGCGGGGCATCTATGGTTTGCGTTTTGGCTGTTTCGCAAGCCCCCGCCTGTTTTGTTTTTCTATATAGTTTCCGGGTCATAGTCCCGGGAGTTATTATTTTTTATAAATTTCATATTGCATTTACTTATAAATTCTAATAAGTTTATGCCAATAGCAAAAAGCAATTGCCTCCCTATTTGCCTATACTCTGCGTTTTTTCGGAGGACGGCAGCCATTGTGCGGAATAGGAGTTACGTCTCTAATCAAAGTAATTTCCAAACCGGCAGCCTGGATAGCTCTAATTGCTGTTTCACGACCTGAACCAGGTCCTTTAATATGAACTTCAACTTTTTTCATTCCCTGGTCTATTGACTTTTTAGCTACCATTTCAGCAGCAGATTGAGCTGCAAAAGGAGTTCCCTTTCTTGCGCCTTTAAATCCGCTTGCGCCGGCAGTAGCCCAAGCAATAGCATTACCCTGGGTATCTGTAGAAGTTACTATTGTATTGTTAAAAGTAGATTGAATATGAACAACCCCTTGCAATACATTTTTCTTTTCTTTTTTCTTTGTTTTTTGTGGTCTTGCCATTTTTGTATCCTTTATCTTGTTTACTTTTAATTATTATTTTAGTTTTGCCGGAATCCGGCTTTTATGTTCAAACTGATTATTCTAAAAATTATTTTTTCTTAGCAACCGCGCCGTTCTTTTTGCCGCGACGGGTTCTTGCATTAGTTTTTGTTCTTTGTCCGCGGCATGGAAGGTTACGTTTATGACGTAAACCTCTGTATGAGCCAATTTCCTGAAGACGTTTGATATGCATAGATACTTCACGTCTCAAGTCACCTTCTATATGGTAATTAGCTAACTCGTTACGGAGATTTTTGATATCTTCTTCTGTCAAATCATCTGTTCTTAAATCCGGTGAAATACCGGTAGCTTTAAGAATATTTGCACTTCTTGTAGGTCCAATACCGTAAATATACGTTAAAGCTATTATCATTCTTTTGTTACGAGGTAAATCTACCCCTACTAGTCTTGCCATTTTAAATTTTCTCCTTTTCTTGTTGTTAGATTTTTTTTGTTATGAGGCATAAATACTTCCTCACCATCGACCGTTAGAGTCCGTCGATTCGACTTTCTTAACACTTGCGGCTTTGGATTGTTCCTTATACCGCCTGTAAATCAAAGATTTGTGTTCTTTGTGTGGATTAGATTATTGCTTTAAGCTTCGTTGTCATTCGCTTTTTTTTTGCTTTACAAAATCTTTTTCCTGCCTGCCAAATCAAAGATTTGACCGTTCATTTCGCTTACGCTACATTCACAACGGCGGTATCGTAATGTTCGTCCCTGTATGTCTTGCTCAGCAAGCCTACACCGGACTCACACCAGCTGCCGCTATCCTTGTCTTTGTTTATGCTTAGGGTTTTCGCAAATTACTGCGATTCTTCCTTTTCTTTTAATACATTTGCATTTATCGCAAATCTTTTTTACTGATGATCTTACTTTCATTTTCTTTTTCCTTTATTTATTAATAATTTCGTGAGATTCCGTTATTTAAGCCTGAATGTAATTCTGCCTCTTGTTAAATCGTATGGAGTCATTTCAACTTTTACTCTGTCTCCCGGCAGAATTCTTATGAAATTTTTTCTTATTTTACCGGAGATGTGAGCCAAAATTTCATGATCATTCTCAAGTTTTACCCTGAACATTGCATTGGGCATGGATTCAATGATTGTACCTTCTATTTCTATAACGTCTTTGGACATATTTTCCTCATTTCGGCTTATTTATTCCCGCTGTAAGCACTTAATAAAAGCTGCTTAAGCGTGGTTTTCACATGTGCATAGTATGCCTTAATCAGGCATCTTACTATATAATACTTGGAAAATATTTGAATGCAAGCAATATTCTTGAATTTGCATGTAAATTTTTTACAAATTTCATTTGAGTGTTTTTATAAAATCGCCACTCTTTCAATAAGTACTTGATTGTCAAAACTCAAGATTTTAGCAAGTTTTCAAGATAATTGTAAATTTTTCTTAATATTTTTAATTATTTTATTTTTATATAAACAATCCTACCAGGGGTAATCGTCCTTGATTTGCCAACCATCCTTAATAATCTTATCAGCGCAGGAATAACCGGTTCCCCATCCGCCGGGATTATCTTTTTTACTGCATCCATAGCCGTTGGTATCTTCACGAGGACCTACTTTGTTGGTTTTGCTATTAATTGAAAACCAAAATACATCATGCCCCATTCGATTAGGAAGTGACGAACCGTTAAGGTCTACAACAATCCTGTTATTCATATCAACATGAATAAGCATATTATCTGTAGTAAGAAACGTAAAGCCCACAGTTAATGAACAGACTAAAGTGCCTGAGCTTGAATACCAAGGACATCCGGTCATGGGTGAAAAAGGGCCGGTATAGCCGAAATGCTTCCACTTTTCTTCTTCACCCCCTGCCATACGATCAAAACGAACCGGATATTTTCCAATTTTTATATATGGTTTCCAATATTTCGTAAAATAAGATTCACAAATATCGTTTTCATCAAAAAAAGAGTCCCAATCTTTTACATCACCATTTGCGGCAACAGCACGATTTACAACCTGAGAAACCATAGAATACGCTCGCTTTAATTTAGCTATAGTAACTAACTTTTCATACTTGTCAATCAACATAGGCATAGTAAGCGCCGCGATCACACCAATTATTCCAAGGGTTACAAGAACCTCTGCTAACGTGAATGCCGGGACTAAGTTCTCTCTTGTAAACGCTGCACTTTCTGTGACGCAACAGTTTTTTTTTTTGCAGGTTGTGGGGTTGTGCTGAGGCACATCCATATTATGCTCCGCTCGATAAGGTTCATCGGAATATCCATATGCAGGTTGGGCCTTCAGCCCAACATTAGCTTTTTGTGTGCAGATGGTCGAACATTTTTGTCGGTGGCTAGATCCTGAAATACTCTGCGAGCACCCTCTCTTGTAAGCCTCATTTTCGTCGGCAACAAGAGAAGCTGCAATTTCAGGATGACATGAAAAATTATTTACAGACTTTTTCCATATGCGTACATCGAAGTTTTTTATGTAGGTTGGGGTTTCCACCCCAACATTAGATTTATTTACGTTTGACACAGAAAACTTTGAGTTGGTGAAAAATTTGAAGAAAGGTATTTTTGACAAAAACCCTTGTCTCCCTTGAGGTTTGTTACCCCCCCCCCCCCCGTATACCCTACTATACTTGGCTTTTCCATGTGTTTACCCTCCTTTTCTTTTATTATAT
>CALUYU010000041.1 GCA_944325075.1 Candidatus Gastranaerophilales bacterium | reverse complement strand
GGGTTTCTCCCCCAACTTCCTTTTTCTTTAGCGCAAAGAAAAAGGAAGCAAAAAGAAAGCACTAAGAGTCGTGAGATTTGATTTATCCTTTAAGGGCTTAAAACGAATTTTCTTTAGATGTAGGTTGGGGTTTCTCCCCCAACTTCCTTTTTCTTTAGCGGAAAGCGGATTTTCGGTAGGGTGAACAAAGTGAACCCGTAAGGTGTCAGGAAACGTCCAGTTTTCTGACACCCCGAATAATCCAAGAGAGAAAAAGGAAGCAAAAAGAAAGCATTATGAGTCGTGAGATTTGATTTACCCTTTAGTGACTTAAAATGGATTTTTTTAGTTGATGTAGGTTGGGCTTTCAGCCCAACATTAAAATTATATTTTCCACCCCTTGAAAATTTGAAAAAATAGTATATAATAAAAGAAAAAGGAGGTAACCACATGGAAAAGTTAAGTATAGCGCGGCATACGGGGGGGGGGGGGTAACGAACCTCAAGGGAGAGAAGGGTTTTTGTCAAAAATACCTTTCTTCAAAATTTTCTCCAAATCAAAGTTTTCTGTATTAAACGAAAATAAATATTATGTTGGGCTGAAAGCCAAACCTACATCTACTTGGACAGCGCAGCGTCATGTAAGAGGGGACTTAGTCCCCGCGTTTACTCTCGCTGAGGTCTTTTCACCATACTATTTATCGCCTCGACGAATTGCATTCACCCTGGCCGAGGTTTTAATAACCCTAGGCATAATCGGCGTTGTTGCGGCTATGACTTTGCCAACATTGATTGCTAATTACAGAAAAAATCAAGCAGTTACTCAGTTAAAAAAAGCTTATTCGGAAATTAATCAGGCGATAAAACTATCAGAGGCTGAAAACGGTGAATTATCAGGCTGGCTTTTTGAAGATACTCCGGAATCAAAAGATAAATTTGCAAATGATTATTTCATGAAATACTTTAGGATAATAAAAAAATGTAAGCCATCAAATGAAAATTGTTTTAGCAAAATTTCAAACATAAATGGTGTACCTATTACTTATGTGAATAATCCGAATGAAGGCATGACTTCATTTATAACCGCAAGCGGATATTCTGTGTTATTCTGGGTTCATGGCACTGGTAACGGGGCCTGGATATATGTTGATATTGACGGGCCGTTAAAAGGGGAAGGAAAATTCGGAAAAGATATATTTCTATTTCAAATGCAATTTGATGAAAATTTTACTCTTTCAGGAGAAGCAGTACAGGGGTGTGAAAAGATTGGTCTATTTCTGGCGGGGCTCTGTGTAAAAAATCCACCGACAAGAGAGTCTTTAAAAACAGGAACGGGGAACCTGCCGCAGGGACTTAACATTATGGGCTGCAGCAAAGAAATCAGCGGATCATACGCAGGGGGCCTTTGCGGAGCATTAATTATGATAGACGGCTGGCAGATTAAAGATGATTATCCTTGGTAATCCTCAAAAATCGAAAATTTATGTAGAGTTCTTCTATTTAACATCTTCTTGACTGTATAAAAAATCCGGTTATACTGTTGTTATGTCGATAAATGTTATAGCACTTGTAGATTGTGATTCCTTTTTTGTCTGCTGTGAGCAGAAGGTCAATCCTGAACTTAAAGGAAAACCTGTTTCGGTTATTTCTAATAAGGATGGTTGTGTCATTTCACGATCCAAAGAAGCCAAAAAGCTTGGTGTTAAAATGGGTGAGCCGTTTTTTATTGCTAAAAAGGAGCACTCTAAAGGAATTTATATTGTTGCAAATCACGATTTGTATGCAGATATTTCTAATCAGGTTATGAGTTTTCTTAAAACATTTTCCCCAACGGTTGAGGTGTACTCTATAGATGAGGCTTTTGTTGAACTTACCGGTTTAAAGAAGCTTTATAAAATGGAATATATTGATCTTGCGGCTTTTATAAGGCAGAGGATTAAAGATGAGCTGGATGTAAATGTTTCTATTGGTATGAGTTCATCCAAAACCCTTGCGAAACTTGCGTCGGATAAGGCTAAATATGAAAGCTGCGGGGTTTACGCTATTCATCCGCGTTTCGCCAAAGAAGAGTTAAAGAAAACTTCTATCGAGGAAATTTGGGGTATCGGCAGGAATCTTACAAAACTTTTTCATCGTTCGGGGATTATTAATGCGTACGAACTTGTTTGCCAGTCTGATGAATGGCTTTCTAAACGCGTTGGAATAAAAGGGCTTGAGATGAAACATGAACTCCTTGGAGAGATGGTTTCTCCGGTTACAAATGAAATTAAGCTCCCAAAGTCAATTCAGAACACAAGTACCCTCGGAACATTTACATCTGATATTAATTTTATTAAAAATTCAATTAACTATCATATTCATCGGGGCTGCTCAAAACTCAGGCGTCTTGGGGCAAAAGCCTCTGTTATAAGTGTAATGCTCAGGACAAAAGACTTCAGGGTTTATGTTGAGAAAAAAGTTCTTGAAAAGCCGACTTGTTATGAATGGGAAGTTTCGGACATTGTTTTTTCGCTGCTTGAAAAAATCTATTCTCCTTCTGTTTTATACAGAAGCTCAGGTGTTATGCTCGATAATATTACGTATGATAGTGCAGAACAACTTTTCCTATTTGCAGATAACCAAGAAGATGATAAAAATAAAAGATTAGCAGAATGTCTTGATAAACTTGAAAATAAATTTGGTAAGAATATTGTTAAAACCGGTTTTACCGGGAATGGCAAGGCCGAATAAAAGTTCATTATAGATAAGAGCGATTATATTAAATTCTCCGGTTAAATTGGTTTACACTTCATTGTATGTCTTAAAATGTGTTTTACAAACTTCAGATAACCGTTCTTTTCCGAATTTCACAATAAATTCTTTTGCAGCATCCTTAACCTGAGGGGCGCAGCCTTTAGGAAATTTTATTTCATACTTATTTTCAAGGTCTTGCATTTTATGAACAAATGCTGCTCTTGCAAGAACAGAGGCTGCTGCAACAGCTACATCACTTTCTGCTCTTACCATTTGTTCCAATCTTATGCTTTTACCTTTTTCCATTAGCGCTGATTTTATAAGGCTTTCGTCCCCAAATTTATCAGATAAAGCATATTCACAAGTATCTTTTTCCAATACGTTTTCGATTACTCTTGCATGTCCCCAGGCTAATAATTTATTTAAATTTTTTATATTTGCATATAGTTTATTGTATTTTTCATTAGAAATTGCTACAACAGAATAAATTGCGTATTGTTTTATGATTGGCTCAAGTTTAAGAATTTTTTTATCAGTAATTTTTTTACTATCTTTTATTCCTGCTTCTATAAAAATCTCAGCGGCTTTTTCATCAACCATAACACCTGCTATAACAAGCGGTCCAAAAAAATCCCCCTTGCCTGATTCATCTGTTCCTATATGAGTTATATAATTATCCATTTTATCTTAAGCTCTCCGGAGTTGCCATAGGGATTGGTGCAGTCGGCATTGGTTGTGGTACCGGTGCTGATTGGTTTTGTTTAGTTGTTGACGGCGAGGTTTCCTTTGAAGATGTTGTTTCCGTTGGTGTCGGAGTCGGAGCAGCTGCATTTTCCCCTGGCGTTTCATTAACAGCGTTTTCATCATCTTTATCATCCGTTTTTGCGGCTGCTTGCTGTTTTAGCGCTGCTGTAGGTATCAATTCTATTTCGGGATAATTAAAATCTGCTTTTCCATATTCTTCAATGGTTGTTTTCATAACATCACGCCAGATAAGTGCAGGTACTGTACCGCCTTGAACCGATTTTGTTGTTGTGTTGTCATCGTTTCCGACCCATACTCCGGTTACTATTGTCGGAGTGTAACCTACAAAACTTGCATCTTTATAGTCATCGGTTGTTCCGGTTTTTCCGGCACAAGGGACGCCGATATTGGCAGCTCGGCCGGTTCCTTTAGTTACAACAGTTTTAAGCATTGCGGTCATTTCTGCAGCGGTTTTAAGGCTTAATTGTCTGGATACTTTTGTTTTAGGTGCTCGGTATACAACTTTGCCGCGAGAGGTTTCAATTCTTTCGATTGCGTATGGTTGAACCAGGTAGCCGCCGTTTGCAAAAGTTCCGTACGCCCGTGTAAGCTCAAATAATTTACTTCCGTTTGAACCTAGAGCAATAGTGTAATCGTACTCAAGAGGAGTTGTTATTCCTAAAGTTCTGGCTGTCTGGATAACAGCACGTATGCCTACTTCTTTAATCAATCGTACCGCACATACATTTGATGACACTGTTAAGGCTGAATAAACAGGAATTTTTCCTCTGTATTTTGAACCGTAATTTTTAGGAGACCAGTCTCCTATAGTTATTGGGCGATCTTCTATAAGATCATTTGGAGAAATTCCGTGTTCAAGAGCGGCGGCGTATACAAAAGGTTTAAATGCAGAACCTGACGGTCGTATTGCCTGAACTCTGTCATATTGCGATTGGGTATAATCCTTTCCGCCTGCATATGCCAAAATTCTTCCGTCTATAGGTGAGAACGAAAATACTGCTGCCTGCTGGTTCTTCTTTGTAAGTCCATAATTTCTTAAATTTTTAAGAATTGCATCATTTAATTTCGCCTGCATTTTATAGTCAAGTGTTGTTATAATTTTATAGCCGCCCTGTGATATATCTGTTTCGTCAAATCCCATTTTTTCAAGCTCTTTCATTACATAATCTGTAAAATAAGGAGCTTTATTTGTTGTATAAAATCTTGGTACATTTGTTAATGTAACTTTAGCTTCTTTTGCAGTTTCATATTGTTCTTCTGTTATGTATTTCATTTTCAGCATTCTTAAAAGAACCTGATTCCGTCTTTGGATTGCAAGATCCATGTCGTTAAATGGCGAATACACTGACGGTGCCTGAGGAAGCCCTGCGATTAATGCTAATTCCGGAAGTGTACAGTCTTTCAGGTGTTTGTTAAAATATGTCTGGGCTGCACTTTCTACTCCGTATGCTCCGGAACCAAGGTATACATTATTCATATACATTTCAAGAATTTTATCTTTCGGAATTGTTTTTTCAATTCTTGAGGCTATAATAATTTCTTTTATTTTACGGTCAAATGTTTTTTCATTGGAGAGAAATAAAATTCTTGCAAGCTGTTGGGTTATTGTACTTGCACCTTGAACAACCCGTCCGGCCATTAAGTTTTGAATTGTGGATCTTGCAAGGCCGGTTAAGTCATAGCCATGATGAATATAGAAATTTTTATCTTCCGTTGCAATAAGGGCTTTCTTAAAATCATCAGGAACTTCGTTGATATCTATTTTTTTTGATGTGTATGCAGTAAATGTTTTTATGATTTCTCCGTCATGTGAATAAAATTGGGTAACTATATTGGGCTTAAAGCTTTCCAAATTTTTTATCGGAGATAGTGAAGAAAGGTATAGTTCAAATGCTACAATTGCTGCAAGTGCGCATGCCACTGTAAATATTAAAAGTGAGCGGAGTCCGTTCCAGAATCCGTTTGGCTTTTTCCTTGATATATTTGACTTAAGCGGAGAATTTTCTCTGGAGTATAAGTCACTTCTTCTTATTCTTGCCATAATTTTTAATAATCCTTTATAATCCCTTCTTCTAACAGAGATATTTTATTATAAAATATCACCAATGGCAAATCATTTATGATATAATGTAAATATGTTTGATTTTTTCTATACTGTATGGAATGAATTTAGATCATATTTTGTCCCGGAAAGAGTTTCATATGAGATTACGGGCGAATGCAAAAAATGCGGGAAGTGTTGTAATTATATGTATAGTGTCGACACTTATACCGAAAAAGAGTTTAAAATTATGCAGTTTATTTTTCCCGCTTACAGAAGGTTCTATATTAAAGGAAGGGATGATGACGGAAATCTTATTTTTGCCTGTAAATTAGTTACTGAGGATGGTTTGTGTTCTGATTATAAAAACAGACTAAGAATGTGCAGAAATTATCCTGCAAAGAGAATTTTTTATCCCGGGAAACTCCATGAAGGCTGCGGGTACAAAGTTAATATTAAAACATTTGATGATTATTTGAAAAAGTGATTTTTTTAGTCTGTTTTCGGCTTTTCAAATATTTGTAAAGAAATTATTCCTAAAAGAAATTTCTTCTGCTTTTTAAGTTTAAATCCGGCTGCTTCAAATTCTTTAATAAGTTTTTGGGGCGGTATGAAAGTTTTTTTTGACTTGAGAAGATATTCATATGGTGATGAGTTTTGAATTTGTTTTTTTATTATAAATTTTTCTACTGTTTCAAAAATTTCAGCCATCAAGCTGTTTCCGCCGCTGAAATCAAGGTGCATAAGCTCCCCATTGTATTCTAAAACTCTATATGCTTCTGAAATAATTTTTTTATAATCATAGGCATTTCTTAGCCCGAAACTCATTGTTATAATATCAAACATATTATTGGAAAACGGTAATTCTGCAGCGTCTGACAGTATAAATGTTGTATTAGGCATTTTTTTTCTCGCAACTTCAAGCATGTTCGGAGAAAAATCTACTCCAACCGGTCTTAGTGTATAATTTGAGTTAAGTAAAAGCTGTACAATGTCGCCGGTTCCGGTAAATAAATCTAATATTTGTAAATTATCCCTTAAAGTTAATTCCCTAACTGCTGCCTCTTTAATTCCTTTTTGCATACCAAGAGAGATTATCTCATTATTAATATCATATTTGCTTGCTATATTATCAAACATTTTTCTGATAACTTCGGGGACTTTTTCTATTGATGTCATATTTTGTAACCTTTTTGATTTATTGGTATCATATCATATAATATAAAATATGAAAATACTTTTTTTACCTATTGATAACAGACCAGTTTGCTATCAGCTTCCTAAGCTGATTGCTGATATGAATGAAGATATAGAACTTATCCTTCCGCCCAGGAAGCTGCTTGGCGGGTTACATAAGCAGGCTGATGTTGACGGATTATTTAAATGGCTATCATCAGTTAAAAAAGTGGATTCTGCTGTTTTATCACTTGACACAATTGCTTATGGCGGATTGATTCCTTCAAGAAGAAGTCCCGAAACTTTTGAGGATATAAAAAATCGTATTGAAAAATTAAAACAGATTTTAGTTAAATTAAATGCTAAAATTTTTGCTTTTTCTTCTGTTATGAGGATTTCTAACAATAATATTAATCAGGAAGAAAAGGAATATTGGAATTTATATGGTGAAAAAATTTTTAAATATTCTTATGAACTTCATAAATACGGCAAAACTGAAACTGATATTCCTCAAGAAATCCTTAGCGATTATATAACTACAAGAAAACGTAACTTTGAGATAAATAAAATTTATCTTGAATGGCAAAAACAAGGTTTATTTGATACTCTTATTTTTTCCAAGGATGATTGTGCGGAATTCGGGTTTAATGTAAAAGAAGCTCAAGAGCTTGAGGATATGGGAGGAATTACCAAAACCGGTGCGGATGAAATTCCTTTAACTCTTTTGGCACGCTCAGTTGATACCGGCGTAAATGTTTGTCCGTTTTTTCTTGAACCGGAATATAAGAATTTGATCTCTAACTATGAAGATGTTTCTATAGAAAAATCTGTTTTGGGCCAGCTTGAGCTTGCAGGATGTGATGTTTCTGGCATGTCATCAGCTGATGTTGTTCTTGTTATTAATAATTTCAAAGACCATCAGGGCGAGATAGTTATGAAGCGACCAACTGAAGAATTTGATAAAATATGGCTGCCTCCGGATAAAAACTATGCTGTTGCTGACGTAAGATTTGCTAACGGAGCGGATAACGCATTTATTGAACAGTTGTTTGATAAAGGTTTGGGGCGAAATTTTTTAGGTTATTCGGCCTGGAATACTTCTGCAAATACTTTGGGAAGCTTGATTTGTGCAGTTAAAGTTCTTATTTCAGCCAAAAATGCAAAAAAATTTCAACCGTCTGCCTTCAAACGACTTCAGGCGGTAAGATTTCTGGATGATTGGGCTTATCAGGCAAATGTTCGTCAGCAGCTTACAAGACCTGATGTTAAGGAACTTTCGTCCAAAATGAAAATTTATGAAGAAAGGGTTGGAGCTGTTTTAAATTCTGAGTTAACTGTAACTAAATATTCATTCCCTTGGGATAGACTGTTTGAGGTGGAAATTGGGATTAACTGAACTTATACTGCTGGCTGTTGCGTTGGGAATTGATTGTTTAGTTGTCTCGTTTTCTCAGGGACTGATTTTTAATGCTAACAGAACAAAAAATTCATTAGCCTTGGCTTTTACTATGGGGTTATTCCAAGGAGGAATGCCTGTTATCGGTTTTTTTGCGGCTGGGCTTGTAAGTAGATATGTTCAGGCTTTTTCGGACTGGATTGTTTTTATTATTTTCTTAATTCTGGGGATAAAATTTATCTATGAAGCATTTCGTAAAGAAGAGGAGCCGGGTATAAGCTGTATTGGATTTAAATGTCTAATTTCTCTTGGAGTTGCAACAAGTATTGATGCTTTAGGGGCTGGTGTAAGTTTGAAATTTGCCGGAGCGGATTTAGTTTTGTCATCTTGTCTTATTGGTGTGGCCTCTTTTTTCATGTCATTAGCCGGATTTTGGAGCGGAAATTGTTTTAAAGTAATTCCTTCCAAGTATTTGGAGACTTTAGGCGGGGTAATTCTCATTGGTCTTGCTCTAAAGGCTGTTTTACTGTAGTTTTGGCGTTAGATTAATAATATTAAATTGGTTGGAAAGGCAGGCGTTAAAGTTCAAACTTTTTGAGATACATAAAAAAAATATTTATATTGCATTAATTTGTATTGTATATATAGTTTGTTATTAATGTAGTTAATTAATAGATTAATTGTAGTTAATCTATTAATTAACTTATTAAAATATTCAATAATATCAAGTAATTACATACTGTCATGTGTAGTTAACATGTTGCATTATTGTAGTTAATATGTTATATAAATGCATATAATTAATTGGAGTATAGTATGTGTGATAAGTTAAACTTAGAATTACCTGAAATTTCCTTTGATAGTAATTTAGTAGAATTAATTATGCAATTAGAAGTATTAAGAAATAAAATTGCACCTTTGGAAATCAATCCTCAGTTATTTATGCAGGTAAAAGAAATTTTTCATATGATTGAAAGTCTACAATCTGCAAGAATTGAAGGGAACAGAACTACTATTTCCGATTATGTAATTTCAAAATTTGAAAAAAGCAAGGAAGTTGATAGCATAAAAGAGATTGAAAATATAGAAAACGCAATAAATTATGTAAATCATTGTTTTGATGAAGATAAGGATTTTAAAATCTCAAATAAATTTATAAAAGAACTACATTATATAATTACAAACGGATTAAAAAATGAAGGTAGTAAAGAAATCGGAAGTTATAGAACTTGTAATGTAAAAATAAATAAAGCTATACATATACCGCCAAATCCTATAGTTGTACCTGGCTTTATGCAAGATTTGATTGAATGGATAAATAGGGATGATAAAATGCAAATGCAGTTGTTAAAAGTTGCTATAGCACATCATTGTTTTACCTGGATACATCCATTTGATAACGGTAACGGGAGGATGTCTAGAATACTGACATATTCGATGTTACGACAATACGGCTTTGATATGGCATATTTATTAAATTCAACAGCTGTTTTTTGCATTGACAGAAATAAATATTTTAAAATGCTACAGATTGCGGATGAAAATACTAATGATAGCAAACTAATATGGTGTGAGTACGTTTTAAATGGACTTCATAAAGAAATGTCGAAAGTTTCTAGACTTATGAATAAACAATTTTTTGCTGATAAAATTGTTCTCCCGGCAATAAATAAAGCATTAGAATTACATTTTATAAATAATGACTACAAAAAGGTTTTAGAGCTTTCTCTCAGAAAATCCGATGGTTTAATAAAATCAAAGGACATTCAAGAAATTTTCCCGGATAAAACGCCTCGTCAAATAATTCATCTTACAAACAAAATGCTTGCAGCTAACCTACTACAACGTATTGAGCCCAAAGCTCGTACATATTTAATTAATTTAATATGCAAAGACTTAATAAGAGGAGTTATAGAAATGCTTTACAAAGAACACTTTATTAGTGTTGAAGAATAAAAATAATATTCATATCTGTGTAAGAAATTCTAAAGGGATAAAAGCTATTTTGACCCGATAAATAAGGATTATTAATTTCCCCGCACTGATTTATTTTGTGTTTCAAATGTCTTCATATTGTTGTTTATTGTCAACTTTGTAACCGCCGGTAGTTTTATATGCCTATCAAGTTCTTCAAATTGAACAATACCAAAAATACTTTTACTGCTTTATTAATTTGTTTTATGTCCTAAAATACACATGCGAGATTTTGTGTCTTGTGTAATTTGGGGGATGTTTTAATCTAATTTTTCGTATTAAAAAAGAGGGTTAAAACCCTCTTTAATATTAAATTTGGGTCCGGAGGGGCTCGAACCCTCGACCAATTGATTAAGAGTCAACTGCTCTACCAACTGAGCTACAAACCCAAATATTTAATTGTCATCCTAAACTTGCTCTAATCAATTATTTTCAAGTTTTTTAGGTTATCTCCTCAGTTAGTAGAACTTTTTTTTGAACACGCGTTTCGTCGTCGGCTCCACAGCACAACTGAGCTACAAACCTACTTGTAGAATAGCAAAACCAATATCCGATGTCAAGCAATTTTGAAAGGGATTTATATATAAATTTCCACTGGAATTTCGAAACAAATTCTGAATATTCCGGTTTAGAAGACCCTGAAACAAGTTCAGCGTAACAAATATAGACTTTTAGAGGTACGCGCTATATAAATTCAATACTTGATTAAGGCTTATTATTGATAATTTTTAGGCGTCGATTATTCCTCCGCCAAGAACTATATCGTTGTCGTAAAAAACAACAGATTGCCCTATCGCAATTGATTTTTGAAGATTTTCAAATTTTACAAGTACATTTCCATTCTCGAGCGGTGTTACGTAAACTTCTGTTGGCTGCTGGGTTGAACGAATTTTTGCCCTACAGCTTATAGGATTTTTTAGGTAATCAAAAGGTATCCAATTTAACTTTGCAGCAACAAGAGTATCTTTCATTGTGTCATCTTTTCCGCCGACGACAACTTCATTTGTTTCTTTTCTCAATTCTAATACGTATAAAGGTTCTGATGCGGATATCCCAAGGCCTTTTCTCTGCCCTATCGTATAATTCCATATCCCCATATGTGTTCCGAGAATTTTTCCGGTTTTATCTATAATATTGCCTTTATGCGGCTGAACCTCTAGAAGTTCATTGTAATCCCCCTCATAAAAATCCTGGCTGTCAGGTTTATCAAAAACCTTAAGTCCGTGTTTTTCTGCTATGGAGCGGATTTCTTCCTTATTGTAAGTCCCAAGCGGAAGCATAATTTTTGCAAGCTGATCTTGCTTTAGACGGTATAGAAAATATGACTGGTCTTTATTTTCATTTATTCCGCGTTTTAAAAGATATCGATTTCCGTCTTGTTCTATTCTTGCATAATGTCCTGTTGCAAACTTATCAAAGTCAATTCCGTTAGCTTTTGCAAGTTTCGGCAGAACATCAAATTTAATAAGGCTGTTGCACCAGATGCATGGGTTGGGGGTGCGGCCTTCAATGTATTCCTTTTTAAAATTTTCAAGTACTATTTTTTCATATTGCTCAGCGCAATCAAATACATATAATGGAACTCCGATACTCTGAGCGACATTTTTTGTCTCCTCTATGTCCTCTTTTTCGTCAGGCCCATAACACGCGGCATGTGTAGCTTTTTTGCCGGAAAGTCCGGCAAATTTTTCCTGAATTTTTTTATGTATTTCTTTTTTTCCCCATATAGCCATTGTTGCACCGATAACTTCATGTCCCTGCTCTTTAAGCATTAGGGCTGTAACGGTTGAGTCAACGCCTCCAGACATTCCGACTAGTATTTTCATTGGGGAGCCTCCTTAATTCTCTGTTTAAATCCGGTAAATCTTTGAACTAAATTTTAACCTGATAATGAAAAAATATCAACAACTTTATTTTTTACACGGAAATTTACACGGATAAAAATAAAAAGCTGGAAACATCAGTAACAATCGGTATTTTGCTAAAGAGAAAGAGATTAAGAGTTCTTTGCCCTCGTATCCTTTTTCTGAAATTTTTTGTATTTTGGGGCGCGGAGGGGCTCAAACCCACTACCTATGGATTAAGAGTTCTTTGTTTCAAAACTGTCATTATATTCCTATATAAACAACTTTAATTTTTAATAAGTAGACCGATTTAAAAAATAATTAATTTGTGATTTTTAGCATACAAAACAATTGTGATTTCTATTTTTTTACTGTACATCTTTCCAATGCTCTGACAAAACGTACAATAGGTTTTTCTCTGTCGGCTGATATAGAATCAACAAGAATTGTTGTACATCCAAGTCTTTGTCCGCACAATATGTCTGTCAGCGGCCGATCCCCAACAAATGCTGTACAGTCACCGGTTAAGTTATTCTTTTTCATTAATTCTTGTGCAGCTTTTGTGTCAGGCTTTTTGGCCTCAAAAACAAGCGGGAAATCTGAAACTTTTTTTACTTTTTCAATATATTCCGGATTATGATTGTTTGAAACAACAGCAACAAAAAAATCTTTACGGACTTTATTCAGCCAATTAATGGTTTTTTCTTCATAAAATGCTGTTTTGGATGCCATAAGCGTACTGTCAAGATCAAACAAAAGGGCTTTTATTCCATTGTTTTTTAGTTCATCTAAGTCTATGTCGTAAATGCTTTTTAAGTTGTAATCAGGTTTAAGAAACATGCGATTTTACTCCGATTGTTCTTGCTATTGCATATTTGTAGTCTTGAGGGGTGTTGGAAAATGTTATCCATACGTCGTCGTTGGTGTTGCCAAGCGGAAGTTCCTCTCCGTCTTCATTTTGTATTTTTATAACCTCTGTTGTAAACATTTCTTTTGGGGTGATAATTTCAACATTATCATTAATGTGAATTTTGTTTTTAATTTTAACAAGATATGCTCCGTCTTTTTGTTCCCCTTTAAATTCACACAAGAAGTCTGCACCTGCAAGACCTTTTGAAATATCATAACTGTAGCTGTCGGGCTTATTTTCCCCGAGCGCAAATCCGGTTGTATATCCGCGATTCCCGACTTTTTGAAGTTCAATGAAATATTTATGTAAATCAGCGTCCGGATTTTTCATCCACTCATCAATTGCGGCTCGATATGTTTTTGCAACCGCTGATACATAATAAAGACTTTTTGTCCTGCCCTCTACTTTTAGCGAATCAACACCGGCTTCAATAAGCTGTGGAATATATTCGACAAGACATAAATCTTTTGGACTTAAGATATGGGAACCACGCTCATCCTGATGTATTTCATAGTACTGCCCCGGACGTGTTTCTTCCACAAGTTTGTAGCTCCAGCGGCAAGGTTGTGAACAGTTTCCGTGGTTTGCCTTTCTTTCTCCGCCTGTAAAGTAGTCGCTTAAAAGGCAGCGTCCGGAGAACGATACACATTGTGAACCGTGAACAAAACATTCCAGCTCTATATCTGGTACTTGTTTTCTGATTTCTGCAATATCTTTTATTGGAAGTTCTCTTGCTAATATTACACGGCTTGCACCAAGATCCTGCCAGAATTTTACACTTTCATAGTTAAGGGTATTTGTCTGTGTGCTTACGTGAATCTGGCTTGATTTCATATATTTTTTTACCATATTGAAAATACCAAAATCACTCACTATAACTGCATCAGGTTTTGCGTCTGCAAATTTTTCGATATTTTGTTCTAAAAGTTTTATATCATTATTAAACGCAAAAATATTTAGTGTCAGATACGCTTTTGCTCCGAGATTATGTGCAAGTTCTACAGCACGCTTGAGATTTTCAAGAGTAATAATACTTCCTTTTCTCATTGCTCTCAGGCTGAAATCGACGACTCCGAGGTAAACAGCATCTGCTCCGTAACGGATTGCGTATTCAAGTTTTTCAAGATTGCCCGCCGGCATCAGTAATTCTACTTTTCTCATACATCTGTATATTACCCGAAAGATTATAAATAATCAACTAGTTGGGTGATGTTTATTTTTCGATTTTATAGAAAATAGATAATGTAAGAGATAGTTTTTGGAGAGAAAAAATGCAGACAATTTCTAATGCGACTGTTACAATAAGAGAAATTTGGAGTTTACAGCACCCTATAATGCACAAATGGTTTCTTTTTAGCGGATTATCTATTTTTGTTATGTTTACGTTTTTGTTTTTTATCGTTTAATTTTCAGAGTATCCTTATGGTTAATATTAATTAGTAACCTGATTATTACTCATTTAGTACGCAAAATTGCATTAGTCAACAATTTTTATCCGGCCGTCATCAACAATATCAACAGGGGTTTTAGAGGCGCGTATTTTTTGCTCTATTGCATAGTTCAAATCCCAGTCGTATTTTTCTGTTGCTTCCGAATATTTGTTGAGCATATCCATATCATCGTTTCCGCTTGAATAGTAATCATTTATTGCTACTGAATAGATTTTATCGGTTCTTGGATTGTTTACATCTATTTTTTCTTCTGTACCGTCTTTTCTTATGTAGCTCATATCATACACCAGGCCGTTTCGTGAAACTGTATATTTCAGTCCTGATACATACATAATTCCGGGTTTGTTATTTCTGTTTACAAACGATTTTGCACAGAATTTAATTGCATCAACTATATCTTTTTCCGTGTAATTAATTTTCACAATTTTGTTTTTAAACGGTGAAATTTCTGATATTGTTCTGGTATCAACAGGCCCTTTTTCAACATACCCTCTTATATTTGCGGCTCCTACTATTGCAATATCCGCACCGGTCATCTCTTTTATTGAATCAAGACCGTAATATGCAAGCGGATTTACCTGGATTAGGTCATTTGTTAAAATAGGAGGGGCTGTATTTATTCTTCCTACAATTTGAGGTTTGCCCTGAATTGTTTCAAAAATATATTTTGCGATGGAATTTCGCGGAAACATTCTTGTTGTACTTACATTATTCTGAACTTTTGTTATTACTCCGTGTTTATCAAATTCAAGATTAAGTATTCCGAAATTTTTACCATCCCGTCCCGCCTGGGTTATAACAACGGGTTCGCCGCTTTTTGAGCGGAACAAGTTTACACCTTCTTTTACGTCCGTTATAAGGTTATGGGAATGTCCGCCTAATATAACGTCAATTCCGTCAGTGTTTTTCGCAATTTTTATATCGTATCCGTAACCGCTGTGTGATAGCAGAATAATTTTATTTACACCTTGTTTTTTTAGCTTGTCTGCTTCTATCTGTATGTCTTTAATTGTTTCATCTATATTAGCAGGTTCAATTTTTTGATCCTGGAAAACTTTTCCATATTTAACTCTTGAGATTAAATCTGTCGGCAGAACCCCGATTATTCCGTATTTTGTTCCGTTAACTTCCTCTATATATGATTTTTCTATATGACTTGCAATTTTGCTGTCAGGACTGATTTTCATGTTACAGGCCAGAAGTTTTGTCGGCATATCCTTTATTGCTTCTGTAAAATCTTCTGATTTCATGTCGCATTCATGGTTTCCTACTGCTGTGGCTTTTATTCCAATGAACTTTAGAAAGTTTATTGCAATTTGGTTTACTTTTTTGTCTTCACCAAGTAAAATATCCCCTGATGAAAGCTTGAGTTTATCTGTAGGCTGGGAAGGCACAAAACGGTCAAAAAGATTAGATGCCGTTACTGTCCTTTCCATATTTATGGCCTTGCCGTGGTAGTCATTAATATAAAAAATGCTTGTACGGGTACTTCCCGACAAGCTATCTGAGCAAAAACTATTTTGTTTTTTATATCTGTTTATAAGATTAGTGGATTCAAATGATATATTATTAGCCCCTAACCTTACAGATAATGATTTATGATTGGCGCGGGCCTCCGGGAAATCCTCTTCTCGTCGGTTCATCGCCCTTTTGTATCGTGTTATTAGATTTGTTTGGTTATTTATGATTGGACTTATCATTTTTTTGACCCTTTTTATTTAACCGCATAAATGAGTTTTTTTGTTAGTCATGCCCGCTAATTTTTACAAAAATTTACAGGATACCACCTAAACCTTTGTGATTATTTGAAAAAACTTTGTAGTATAATTAAATTATGAATTACCTCAATAATAAATATGATGTCATAGTAGTCGGGGCCGGCCACGCCGGATGTGAATCGGCCTTAGCTTGTGCAAGACTTGGGCTGAAAGTACTTCTGGCGACATTAAATATCGAAAATATTGCCCTTCAACCTTGTAATCCTGCAATAGGAGGCCCGGCAAAATCCACTCTTGTAAGAGAAATTGCTGCTCTTGGCGGAGAAATGGGGGAGGCTGCCGATGCTACTTATATACAAATGAAGACGCTTAATTCTTCAAAAGGCCCGGCAGTACGCGCATTGCGTGCACAATCAGATAAACGAGAATATTCTGATTATATGCGGCAAGTTATTGAGAAGAATGAAAATATTTATCTAAGGCAGGCTTGTATTACAGAATTGATTACAAAAGATGGGAAAGTTACCGGTGCTGTCGATGAATTTGGTATTGAATATTCTGTAAATGCGGCGGTTTTGACAACAGGAACCTCTCTTTCCGGAAAGATATTTGTCGGCCTTAAATCATATAGTGCAGGCAGACTTGGAGAACAAGCTGCAATAGGGTTGTCTGATTCGCTTATGTCGCTTGGTATAAATTTGAAAAAATTAAAGACCGGAACCCCGCCAAGAGTTGATAACAGAACAATTGATTATTCAAAAATGGATATTCAGCCCGGAGATGATGTTTTAAACTTTTATTCATTCAGACCGAACAGACCGATTAGAAAGCAGTATCCTTGTTATTTAACAAGAACAAATGAGGAAACTCATAAAATTATTCGTGCAAATCTTGATAAATCCCCGATGTTTCAGGGGCTTATACAAGGGGTTGGGCCGCGTTACTGCCCTTCAATTGAGGATAAAGTTGTCAGATTCCATGAAAATCCTTCCCATCATATATTTATTGAGCCGGAGGGGCTTGGAACTTATGAAGTTTACATTCAGGGATTTTCGAGCAGTTTGCCGGCCGATGTTCAGGTAAAGATGTTAAGAACATTGCCGGGGCTTGAAAATGCTCATGTTATAAAACCTGCTTACGCCGTTGAATATGATTATGTACCGGCGGTTCAAACAACTCATTCACTTATGTCAAAAAAAATTCAAGGACTGTTTTTTGCAGGCCAGATTAACGGCACCAGCGGCTATGAAGAAGCTGCGGCTCAAGGGTTAATTGCTGGTATTAACGCTTTCAATTACCTTAATAACTCTGAAATGCTTGAATTATCAAGAAGTTCTTCCTATATTGGAACCCTAATTGACGATCTTGTTACAAAAGATATTCAGGATCCGTACAGAATGCTTACATCCCGTTCTGAGTACCGTCTGCTTTTGCGTCAGGATAATGCTGATGCAAGATTAACTCCTTTGGGACATAAAATAGGGCTTGTTGACGACGAGCAGTTCGAAAGGTTCAGGAAAAAACAGCTCGATATTGAATGCGAAGTCCGCAGACTTTATGAAACGAAAATTCCGGCAAACGAAGAAACAAAATCTATTCTTGCAAAATACGGCGAGGGAATTGAACGCGGTATGAAGCTTGCGGAATTGCTTAAGAGGCCAAATATTAACTATAGTATTATAAAAGAACTTCATCCGGAAACCAATAATCTTAATATAAGCAGGGATGTTTATGAGCAGGCGGAAATCCTTATTAAATATGAAGGATATTTAAAACGTCAGGAATTTCAGGTCGAGCAGGCCTCTAAACTTGATAAGTTTAAGATCCCTGAAAATATTGACTATATGGCTATTGAACATATATCTTCAGAAACAAAAGAAAAATTAAATAAAATCAGACCGAAAACTCTTGCGCAGGCTTCAAGGATTGGCGGAGTTAAGCCGGCCGATATCTCAGTTCTGATGGTACTTCTTGAAAAACATAAATTAAAAACTTAGTTTATGCCGGGTCTTTCAGGAGCCTGAGGATCGCCCCTATAACGCGTTACTCTGTGTGTGGATATTTTAAAATATAATGTAGGCTGTTTTTACGCCAACATTGAATACCGGGAATTTGGTTTAAGATATTCCGTGAACATTAGATTTGTACGTGAAAGTTTTTAGATAAGCCTAGCCTTGTAGGGGCGGCATTAAATCGTTAGGGCTGCTGACTCTGCAGTTTCTTTTGGCTGTGCCCGTCCCCTCTTTTTCACTTATGATACTTTTCTCTGCGCATTATTTTAAACGCACGGTATATTTGTTCAATTAATATTAATCTTGCAAATTGATGCAAAAATGTCATTTTAGACATACTCATTTTAAAATCTGCGCGAGATGATACTTTTTCTGACAAGCCGCAGGATGAGCCGATTACAAAAATTAGTTCTGTTTCTCCTTCATTTATTAAACTTTTCAACATGGCGGAAAACTTTTCAGAACTTAATTCTTTACCTTCTATTTCCATAGTTATAACATAGGATTGAGGTTTGATGTATGATAGAATTTTTTCGCCTTCTTCATCAAGAATTTTATTTGTAAGATTCTCATCTTTTATTTCTATTGCGGGGATTTCTATAATCTCCAGAGGAATATATGGCGTTAACCTTTTGCAAAATTCTTCTATTCCGGTTTTCAGAAATTTTTCTTTAATTTTACCTAATGCAATAATTTTAATTTTCACTATTTCCGCCCGCAATATATATTGTTTGTGTAGGGAATGCCAGTTCTATTCCTTCTTCTCTGAACTTTCTTATTACGGCAAGAAGAAATCTTTCTTTAGACTTTAAATAGTTATTAAAAACTTTTGTTTTTACGTATGCATTCACACGTATATTAATTGAACTGTTGTCCAGTTTATCAATATTTACTATATAATCTTTTGAGATATCTTCAGAGTTCTCAAGTATTTCTTCAATAATCTTTACAGCCCGTTCAAGTTTTTCGTTGCTTGTGTCATAGGTTACTCCGATCGTTTCAAAGATTCTTTTTCTATGTGCTGCCGAAATATTTATTATCTCTCCGTTGGCAATCATGTTGTTTGGAATTATTGTAAGGGCGTTATCAAGAGTACGGATTTTTGTTGAGCGCATATTTATTTCTTCAACAGTTCCTTCAAATGTCCCGATTCTTATATAATCTCCTATTTCAAATGATTTATCAGATATAATTGAAATAGTTCCGAAAATATTGGCAATTGCTGCATTCGCCGCAAAACCAACTGCTAAACCGGTAATTCCGAAACCTGCAATCAATGACGATACGGAATAGCCATGTGTTTGTAAAAATGAGGCCAGAATTACAAAAAATACAATGAATTTTAAAATTTTATTTATTACGGGGACTATTTTAACCATTTGGGTATTCTTGTTTCGTTTGGAAATTTTTTCTTTCATTGATTGCTCAAAAATATCCAAAAATTTAAAAATAATTGAAATTACCAAAAGGTTAATGGCAACTTCAATTATCATGCTAAAGTTAATATCTTTTAAGACTTCACCCATTTTATTAAAATATACTAGCAGCCTGTCAATCATCACATATCCTCATATTTGTGCAGATTTATTATACCATAAAAATTTTATTTTAAACTAAAAAGAGAGAGAATTGCTTGAGATTTTGGCCTGAAATTCAAGAATACTTAACTAGGATTTTGTTTCAGCTATTATGCTAATAAAAAACACCCATTAACAGATGGATGTTTTTTATTAGCGGAAGACGAGACTCGAACTCGCGACAATCTGCTTGGAAGGCAGATGCTCTACCAACTGAGCTACTTCCGCATGTATTATTTAATTGTTTTGCCGGATTTTTCTCAGTTGGTAGAGCCTTTTTTGAACTACCGTTTCGCCGCTGGCTCCACTGGG
>CALUYU010000040.1 GCA_944325075.1 Candidatus Gastranaerophilales bacterium | reverse complement strand
AAAATACCTTTCTTCAAATTTTTCACCAAATTAAAGTTTTCTGTATCAGATGTAAATAAATATTATGTTGGGGTGAAACCCCAACCTACTTTGATTTCTGTATCATCCTGCCGACGGAGCATTGTAATGCATGGCCTCAGGCCCCATTCGCCTCGCAGGGTTGCATTCACACTTGCGGAAGTCCTTATAACCCTAGGCATAATCGGGGTTGTTGCTGCTTTAACTATGCCGACATTATTACAGAAAGTTGAGTCTGAAGTAATTAAAAACCAATTTAAAAAAGTTTATTCAATGTTATCCCAGGTTTATGTTAAAGCTGAGGCAGATTTAGGTTATAAACCTTCTTGCTTCTATGCAGATGATAGCAGCGCAGATTATACAATGGAGATGGATGATTGCAATGACTTACTTAATGCAGTTGAGAAAAACTTGGTAATACTTAAAAAATGTGAAAATAATGCTCTGCGTGACGGCTGTCTGCCAAAATCTTCTTATGCCGGTATTGAAAATGCCCTGCAGGACACTAACCCTGACATATCAGATGATGAGCTGAATTTCTGGCTTGCTAATTGCGGAGGTCTTAATAAATCGAATATAGAAAATAATACAAGAACATTAGTGCTTAAAGATGGCGTCATTTTAATGTTTTATTCCGACGGAGGAAGAATATCCTATCCACACCTGGTATCTGTCGATGTAAACGGTGCTAAAGGGCCGAATAAATGGGGATATGATGTGTTTTCCTTTGCAGTTAAATCAAAGGCAGGACGTTCTTTGAAGCTTATGGGTATGGGTTCCGCTTCTTCTTGCGCTCCGGTTGAAAAGGGCGGTATGAGCTCGGCAGAATTTATAAAGAACTTGTACAAATAAATTTTCATAAAGGCGGAATTTATAATTTCGCCTTTATTTTTTTGTAAAAATACTTGCTTTTTTTTGTAGATGTGGTATAGTATTATTGCTGATAAGGGTTTGTAGATTTTTTTAAACTATCTATATTCGGCATTATACCCTTAATTGTGTTAGGAAAGAGATACTCTGAAAGATTAATGAGTCCCGAAGAATTTAATTACAAGTATATAAAAGATCGCGCAAGTGCCGGCAGCTGGCGCAGAGGCTATGAATATCATCTGAAAGATATGGTTTTTGATACTTATCCCGAAAAGAATTTCTATATGGGGAAAGTCAAAGGCAATTTTCAAGATCATTACAATACTGATTTGATTTTCAAGAAAAATAAAGTTGAAGCACGCTGTAATTGCCCGCTAAAAGAAGAATGGTGTAAACATGCCGTTGCGGTCGGCTTGAAAGCTATTGATGAACATGCTTATGAGGATTGGCTGGAGACAAAATTTGGTATTGAGCCGAATTTCCCTGATGAAAATACTGCACTTACCGAAGAACCCGACGGAAGCTATATTTTTCATTTCAACCCTAAACGGAAAGCAAATTTCTTTTCGATACTTGTCCGTTCCCGTGAAACAGGCAAAATAGTACGGCAAATTGAAAATATTTTAAGGGCTTTAATCGAAACTCAGAAACAAAATCCTGATTTTGAACTTAATAACTCACAAAAAGTTGAAGTAGAAATATTTAAACAGCTGTTAATGATTTCACGCCAGGATAAAAAGGCCGGTTGGTATGATATACCTATAACTAAATTCGGGCCGATGTTTTCTCTCCTTAAGCTGGCGGATGAGGTTTTGGATGAAAAAACAAAAGATCGTTTAAAATTTGTTGATGACGAATGGAAACTTGTTTTAAACGTAAATTCTTCCCAAGGCGGAACAATTTTACTTTCACTTGAGTGGAAAAGGCCCGATAAGGATGATGTTTATCCGTTGGAAGAAGTTCGGTATTTTTCCAGACATCTTAAGTGGGGACGGTATAAGAATATTATATTCCCTACTAATATTGCAATGCAGGCTATCCCGCAAAATTTGCTCAAATCTTCATTTACTGATTTGAAAGATTCTGACGGCGGGAAATTTATTTATGAAGAACTTCCTAAATTACGAGAAATTATGGAAGTAAATATTGACGAAAGTATTTCCAAGCTGATGCTGGAGGAACGGCCTCCTTTAAACATCGTAACTCTTGGGATTGATTATGACCAGTCGCTTAAGGCAGAACTTGAATTTGAGTATGACGGTGTAAAGGTTCCGTTTTCAAAGCAGGCAGATAAATCGCCGTATATTTCAGTGAAGAAACCGGGAGAAGATTTTGTCTATTGGATAAAAAGAAACTTTAAACATGAGCAGGAAGCATATAATATGCTTTTGGCCTGCCGTTTTGTTCCAATGCAGACAAATAACCTTGCGCTGGAAAAAGAAAATGCCATTGATTTTTATAATTACTATATAAAACAGGCCGGGGATGGCTGGAAGTTTATTGAAAAAGATGATATGAGTTTCTTTAAACTTATTCCGGATCCTTTCAGGCTATGCGCGAAAGTGGATTTCTCGAAAGAATCACAGGATAGTTTTGAGATTGAACTTTATGGTCAGGTTGGCGAAGAGATTATTGATTTTGATGAAATATATGAAACAATTCAAAATGGTGAAAAATATTCCCGTATAAGAAGTTTGGGATTTGTGGAGTTTCCGGCGCAGGATATATATGCAATGATGCGGGCATTTAACTCATTTGATGTTTATCGAAACGATGAGAATAAATTTATAGTAAAGACATATCGTGCCGGGTTGTTGTCTGAGCTTAAGAATTTAAATATTGAACTTGTTTTAAGCGATACCTTCCAAAAATTCTGGGAACAGATGTCAACGTTTTCCCCTGATGAAGGATTGGAATTGCCAAAGAATGCAACCGCTGAATTTCGTGAATATCAGCTGAAAGGTTACGGCTGGCTGTGGTTTATGTATAAGTACGGTTTAAATGGAATTTTGGCTGATGATATGGGATTAGGTAAAACTTTGCAGGCATTGACTGTTTTGCAAAAGGCTAAAGAAGTTGACGGCCCTATGCCGACACTTGTAATTTGTCCTACAACGGTCGTTTTCAACTGGGAGTCAGAAATTCAGAAATTTGCTCCAGAATTAAGCTGTTTGAAACTGTCGGGAACAGAACGCAGAGGGCTGTTTAAGAAAATTCCTGAGTATGATGTTGTTATTACAAGCTATGCACTTATCAGACGAGATGTTGATAAATTAAAAGATATAAATTTTAGATATGTCATACTTGATGAGTCACAAAATATTAAAAATGCAATGTCACAAACAGCCCAGGCAGTTAAAAAACTTCAAGCTCCGCATAAGCTGGCGCTTTCCGGAACCCCTATTGAAAATAAACTTGAAGAATTGTGGTCTGTATTTGATTTTCTTATGCCCGGATTTTTACTTTCAATGGCGGAATTTAATTCCAGATATGTTAATCCTATTATGGAGCGTCAGGACAAGACTGTTGAAAAGCGTTTGAAACTTCAAATATTTCCGTTTATCTTGCGGCGTATGAAACGTGATGTTGCAAAAGATCTTCCTGATAAGGTTGAAAATATTGCGTATTGTGAACTTACGGATGAACAAAAAGACTTTTATTTACAGGTTCTCGACAGTACAAAAGAAGAATTGTTCAAAAGTATTGAGCAAAACGGGCTTGAAAAAAGCAGATTATCGATTTTCTCAGCGCTTCTCAGATTACGTCAGATCTGCTGCCATCCAAGACTTTACGATAAAGAGAATGTCAAGCATGTTATGTCTTCCGGCAAATTTGAAAAACTTAAAGTTTTGTTGGAAGAGATTATATCAGAAGGACACCGGGTCTTGCTGTTCAGCCAGTTTGTCAATATGCTTGATATAATTAAGGCCTGGCTTGAAAGAGAAGGTATTGAATATGAATACCTTACCGGAAAAACAAAAGACCGTCAGGCTGCTGTTGAAAGATTTAACAGTAGTAAGATACCGATATTCCTTATTAGTTTGAAGGCTGGAGGAACCGGTTTGAACTTAACCGGCGCTGATTATGTAATTCATTATGATCCTTGGTGGAACCCGGCAGTTGAAGATCAGGCAACGGATCGTGCTTACCGTATCGGGCAGACAAAGAAAGTATTTGTATATAGGCTTATTACAAAGAATACTGTTGAGGAAAAAATTCAAAAACTCAAAACAGTTAAGCGAAACCTTGTTGATAGCGTAATTTCTGTTGACCGGAATATTGTTAAATCTCTTACAATGGATGATATCAGAGAAATTTTCTCAGCCGATTAGCGGCGGATAGTAAGAAACTACCATGGATAATCATCTTTCATTTCCCAATTGTCTTTCATAATTTTTGCGGCACACCAGTCTCCGATACTTATATTTGATTTTGAACAGTGTACGGTCATAGAGTCCTCGGGATCTGCATACCCAAGCGGTTGTATACCTTTTGAGATGGTTCTTTCAAACATAAATACATCTTTCCCAAGAGTATTTGGCCGTTTGGTTCCGTTTATATCAACAATTATGTAGTTGTTACTTTCGTAATCTTCGTTATTTTGAATGCCTGAACCTACCGAAACAACTATTATTGTACCGTCTGCCAGAACATAAGGCTGCCTTAAATTATCAATCTGGACTGCCCATGAGAAAACTTTCCCGGAAAGATTTTTCCATGGGTACTGTTCTTTATAGCCGCAATAATCCGTACACTTTTTTATACCTTTTAAGTATGGTTCATAATATTTTGCAAAATAGCTTTCGGCCCCCATTTGAAAACCATTTTCCCAGTATTGGTAATCTCCATTATCATTTTGTGATAATTGGAGTGCTTGATTTAAAATATTATAATTTTTTTTGAGCGCTGTTACGGCAGCTTGCTTATTACCATTAGCGATTAAAGTCGGTAAAGTCATAGCGGCAACAACACCGATAATGCCAAGGGTTATAAGAACCTCAGCTAACGTAAATGCAGCCTTGCGAGGCGAGTAGTGCCTGAGGCACGACACTATTATGCTGCGCTCTTCAGTATCCAACGTAATATTATTGTATGTTGTGCATACTTGCCCGACATTGGATTTTTGAGCACAGATGGTCGAAAATTTTTGTAGGTGGTAGGATCCTGAAATACTCTGCGAGCCCCCTCCCTTGTAAGCCTCCTTTACGTCGGCAACAAGAAGAGCTGCGAGTTCAGGATGACATGGGGAATTTTTATCGACCTTTTCCATATGCGGTCCACACTGCTTTTTTGTAGGTTGGGGTGGAAACCCCAACAAAATTTCTACTTTTTTGAAAAAATTAATCATAAAATATCTCCTTAATTAAAAAAAATTGCAGCCTAAAATGGCGAAAGAAAAGATTTCGCCTAAAAGAAGTTTTCCGCAAAAAACGTCGGGTATACAATATTCCCGAACACTGCTAAAAATTTTATTTAACCACGCAAAATACCAAATTCCAAGGGCTGGAAAAGCCGTCCAATAATGTTTTAGGCCCTTAGTCTGCCCCCCCCCCCCTCAGGGAAAACGTTTCTATAATTGGGTTTTGCCTACATTCTAATAATGGTCTCATATAACTAATATAACATATTGGGTAAAAATTTTCAATCCTTTATATATATTTGAATTTTTTGTGCTATTATTAATCTGTTAAATATTTTAATTAAGGAGATAGAGGATGGCAGACGCAAAAATTTTGGCGACTATTGAAAGAAGTGATACAGAACAGTTACAAATTTCTGTTAGTGAGTATAAAGGAAGAAGTTATTTAAATATGAGAATATTCTATACAACAGATGACGGTGCCACCTGGCTTCCGACAAAAAAAGGTGTTACTTTTTCACCTGATCAGTTGGATTTGTTATCTGATGCAATAGAGGAAGCTAAAAAAGAATTTATGGCTGAATAATTATGGAGCGGCCGGAAGATATGAGTGAAAATAAGTTGTTTGATACAGATCTTTTTGCCGCGGAAACCAGCCATAAATACGCCCTTGCCCTTGTAAATATAAAAGGACTTGGGGTAAAAACATTTAGTTATTTAATCCCTGATGATATAAAGGATAAAATTAAAATCGGACAAGCGATTTTGGTTCCATTTGGACGTCAGGGATTAATTAATGCTTTTTGCGTCGGGTTTTCAAATTATCTTCCTGAAGAAATCCGCGCAAAAAAAATCAACAAAATTCTTGATGAAAAACCGCTTTTTTCAATAGAATATTTGAAACTTCTGGAATGGGTTGCAAATTATTACTGCTGTGATTTGGTAACGGTGTTGAATGCCGCAATCCCGATGAAACTTATAGAAAAGGCCGCAAAAACCGAGCAGGCAATAGAGTTTGTAACATTTGACGGGGCGACTAAACGTCAAACAGCGGTTTTAGAACTTTTGCAAAAAATGGGTAAAACCCCGCTTGTCGCCTTTGAAAAGCTTGCTAAAACAACAAGAAATACAATTAAAAAACTCGATGAACTTGGTTGTGTAAATATAACAACCGAGGAAATCTACAGAAACCCTCTTGATATTTTGAATATTGAAACAACAGAGCCGCTTTATGAACTTGAAGGGGAACAAAAGACTGCTTACGAAGGAATTAAAAAGAAAATTACAGAATATGAAATAATCAGGCAAAATCCGGATAATGACAGCGTATTACCGCCGCTTTCAATACTTTTGCACGGAGTTACCGCATCCGGTAAAACCGAGGTTTATTTCAAGCTGATTGATGATTGTATAAAGTCCGGAAAAAATGTTCTGTTTCTTGCACCAGAAATAGCTTTAGCATCACAGCTTACCAAGCGTTTGGCAAAAAAGTTTGGTACCCGGGATGTTGCAATTTGGCATAGCAGCATATCTGAAGGAGAAAGATACGATGTCTGGCAGCGGCTTTATGAAGATGATATTAAAATTCTTGCAGGAGCAAGATCGGCCGTGTTTGCCCCGCTCAAAAATATCGGGCTGATAATTATTGATGAGGAACATGAAAGTGCTTATAAGCAGACCAATCCTGCTCCGAGATATGATGCAAAAGTTGTGGCGCAGAAACTTGCAGAATTTCATAATTGTCCTCTAATTCTTGGTTCCGCAACTCCTGATATTTCTGTTTATTATAGGGCGTTAAATTCCGGAAACCTTTTTGAGATGAAGCACAGGTATCGTAATGCGCCAATAGCTCCGGTTACTGTTATAAATATGCAGGAACATTCCAGAGCGGCCTATAAAAGCGTAATATCCAAACCTTTGCAAACTGCTATACAGGAGACTCTTGCTCAAAAACAGCAGGTAATTTTGCTGATTAACCGTCGTGGTTTTTCTACATTTACACAGTGTAAAGCATGTGGTCATGTTATTGAATGTCCGAATTGCGCTATTCCTATGATCTGGCATGCTAAAGATCAGCTTTTAAAGTGCCATTACTGTAATCATATTGAATATTTTCCTGAATTTTGCCCTCAGTGCGGTTCTGATGCATTGCGAAACAGCGGTACAGGAACCCAAAAAATCGAGCAGTATGTTAAGGACTTGTTCCCGGAAAATAATGTTGAAAGAATTGATAGTGATGTGCTTGTAAGAAAGGGTGAACACATCAGGCTGTTGGAGCGTTTTCAGAAAGGTGATATAGATATTCTTGTTGGTACGCAAATGATTGCGAAAGGATTGGATAACCCTAATGTCACACTTGTCGGGGTAATTTCTGCAGATGCAAGCTTTAATCTTCCCGATTTCCGTTCGTCCGAACGCGGGTTCCAGCTTCTAACCCAGGTTGCCGGGCGTGCCGGCCGCGGAGAATTTACAGGCAGGGTCTTCTTTCAGACTTTCAATCCGGAATTTTACGCGTTAGAAAGTGCTAAGTCCCAGAATTACAGAGCGTTTTATGAAAAAGAGATTATTACACGGGAAGAGTTTGATTATCCGCCATACAGCCGGATTGTCAGACTGATTGTTAGTTCGTTAAATAATTTTAGGGCTGAAAAAGCGGCCGCGGAAATAGCGCTCAGCCTCTGTACAATTATTGAAAAATACGGGATTTCGGATCGGCTTGAGGTATTAGGGCCAAGCCCTTGTGTTATCGAGAGAATAAACAGTTATTATCGGTTTCAGATTATTATTAAAAATAAACTTGATTTAAAAGGTCACCAATTTATATCAAGTTTTTTAAGCAAAGTTATAATGCCTAAGGATGTAAAACTTGCGGTAGATGTTGATCCGCTGGACATATTGTAAATAATTTTTTGTGTTGAATTTAATATATGCGGTGCTGATTGTTTTTTAGCGTATTAAAGACCTCAGAATAAAAATTCGTATTAATTAAGACATTAAAAAAGGAGCCTTTATTGGCTCCTTTTAATTTGAATTTGCGTTTTATTATAATTAATCAATGGATTGCTGCATGACTTCAAAAGGTCTTTCCATAACCTTCATGGTAGCTTCATCAATTATACCGCGCTTAAGTTCAGTAAATGTGGCTTTCTTTGAATTAAATTTTCTCTTTAAAAATTCATAAGAAACTTTAGGGTCACACTTGTCACCGCACGTAAATAAATCAACCGCAGCATACCCAAGCTCCGGCCAGGTATGGATTGCAAGGTGGCTTTCCGATATGATAACTACTCCGGACACTCCGTAAGGATTAAACATATGGAAACATTTTTGTACAATAGTCGCACCGCATTCAAGCGCTGCATCTACCATATATTTTTCTACCTTATCTAAGCTATTTAAAGTGTTGGGGTCGCAATCAAAAAATTCAGCCAGTACGTGTTGTCCCAAGTGGATTTCTTTTCGTCCGTTCTCAAACGCTGTAAATGGTGAAGTTATTGCCAATTCATGTGCCTCCTTTTATACTTATGTATATTTACCTACCAAAATTTTGCTTTCGCTATTACATATTACAATAAAAAACAAAAAATTTGTAAAATTTACACTTAAATTTTTATTTTTTATTATTTTTTTTTATATAATATGACCGAAATTCACGTCTTATACATCATTCGAGAGTACTATTTTTATTAAGAATTATTAATACTTTTGTAGATTTATACTTTATAAAATTTTATTTTACTAATACAATTAGGGTATGAGTAAGATTTTGGTTATAGATGACGATAACGCTATTAACGAGCTTATAAAGGTAAATTTAGAGCTGGAAGGCCATAAAGTTATTCAGGCATTTAACGGGGTAACCGGTTTTGCTTTATGCAAGCAGGAACTTCCCTCATTAGTTATTCTTGATGTTATGATGCCTGAAGTTGACGGGTTTACTGTTGCGCAAAGAATAAGAAAAAACGATAATACCAAAGATATTCCTATTCTAATGCTGACTGCGCTTTCCCAACTTAATGACAAGGTTAACGGGTTTAATATAGGGGTTGACGATTATCTTGTTAAACCTTTTGAGATGGAGGAACTTAAGGTTAGGGTGCGCGCGCTTCTCAAACGCACAAAACAAATTCCAGAATCTGCCTCAACAAGAGAACTGTTAACTCTTGGCGAGGTTACACTTATGCCGGAAACTTACAGTGTTAAAGTTAACGATAAAACCGCAAAATTAACCCCGATAGAATTTGATATTCTGAACTTGCTGTTTCAAAACCACGGAAATATGGTCTCGTCTGCACAATTGCTTAAAGATATATGGGGCTATTCTCCGGATGATGATATCGAAACTATTCGCGTTCATATCAGGCATTTGAGGTCAAAGCTTGATAAAATTTCCGGCGGTAAAAAATATATTTCTACAATTTATGGCGGCGGATATAAATTTTCCATTTGACATTTCTTTTTGTGGTAAAATAAAATTGTAAGCCGAGGTATATAAAAATGATACAAGAATTTTTATTTTCAAAAATACATAGAGCCACTGTTACGGATGCTAATCTTAACTATGTTGGATCTATTACAATAGATGAAACACTAATGAAAGCTGCAAAAATTAGAGAATGGCAGAAAGTTGATATTTTAGATATTAATAATGGCGAAAGATTTCAAACATATGTTATAAAAGGGGCTCCTGATTCGGGCTGTATCTGCTTAAACGGAGCAGCTGCAAGAAAGGTTCAGCCGGGAGATAAAGTTATCATTATTTCTTATGCATATTTGAATTCTGATGAGATTGAAGGTCATACCCCAACTGTTGTAATGGTTGATGAAAATAACAAAATAACTAATAAAAAATAATAACAATGTTCGGGGTCTGAGGCACGACACTATTACGCTGCGCTTTCTGAGACGTGTATAAATAATACAAAAACCAATGTAGGTTGAGCATACTTTCCCAACTTACTTTTTTCTTTAGCAGAAAACGGATTTTCGGAAGGGTGAGCAGAGCGAACCCGTAAGGTGTCAGGAAACGTCCAGTTTTCTGACACCCCGAATAATCCAAGAGGAAAAAAGTAAGCAAAAAAGAAAGCATTAAGAGTCGTGAGACTTGATTTACCCTTTGGGGACTTAAAACGAATTTTCTTTAGATGTAGGTTGGGGTTTCTACCCCAACAAAAATAAAGAAATTCAAAAAAACAACCAACTGTCATCCTGAACTCGTTTCAGGATCTTGCCGTCTTCAAAAATGTCCGACCATATGCACACAAAAATCTAATGTTGGGCTGAAAGCCCAACTTCCTTTTTCTTTAGCTCAAAGAAAAAGGAAGCAAAAAGAAAGCATTATGTTTCGTGAGACTAAAATTTCAAAATGGGACTTGAAAAATAAGAAATTTAATATTATTTCTACGCGTTTCAGACAGCGCAGCGTCATAATGCAGTGCCTCAGGCACAAAAAGTAAGCAAAAAGAAAGCACTATGTGTCGTGGGATTATTTCAAACCTAAGACTTGCAAAATTAGAAAAATAATGTATAATGAAAGAAAAAGGAGGTAACCACATGGAAAAGTCAAGTATAGCGCGGTATACGGGGGGGGGGGGGTAACGAACCTCAAGGGAGACAAGGGTTTTTGTCAAAATTATCTTTCTCCAACTCAAAGTTTTCTGTATCAGATAAAAATAATTTTAAAAGCAAAGTAGGTTGGGCTTTCAGCCCAACATTAAAATATTGTTGGGGTAGAAACCCCAACCTACATAAAAACTGCGATGACCTCATCGGGAAAAGGTCGATAAATAATTGTCCATGTCATCCTGAACTCGCAGCTCCTCTTGTTTCCGACGAAAAGGAGGCTTACAAGGGAGGGGGCTCGCAGAGTATTTCAGGATCTTGTTACCGACAAAAATGTTCGGTCATATGCACACAAAAATCTAATGTTGGGCAAGTATGCCCAACCTACAATAATATTTTGTTGAATACCAAGGAGCGCAGCGTAATAGTGTCGTGCCTCAGGCACCACTTGACTCGTAAAGCCGCGTTTACCCTGGCAGAAGTTTTTTCACCATACTATTTATCGCCTCGTCGAGCCGCATTTACTCTCGCAGAAGTTTTTTCACCATACTATTTATCGCCTCGTCGAGCCGCATTTACTCTCGCAGAAGTTCTAATAACTCTTGGCATAATCGGTGTTGTTGCTGCTATGACGCTGCCTTCATTAGTTGCTAATTACAAGGAAAAACAAAGAGTTACTCAATTGAAAAAAAGTTATTCTGTACTACAGCAAGCTTTTCTAAGAGCTGTTGAAAAACATGGTGAGGCTCAATATTGGGAACTGACAAATACTGATACCGGGGAAACTGATGAAAACGGGGAACCAATTTATAATCATACCGGACGAGAAAAAGTATTGTCATATTTTGCTGAAAATCTCAATACTCAAAAACCTACCGAAAATTTAACTTATAAATCTTTTACACTTGACGGAGGAGTACTCAATGAAAAATCAGAAGTACCACCTGAACGATACTTATATTTAAATGATAACAGTATATTAATGCCAGGCTGGGTAGACAATACCAACGTAATAAATAATGTTGATTTTATGATTTTGTTTCCGGAATGCTTAAAAAGAGGCTGTACTGTTGGGGTAGATATCTTTTATTTTAAAATGTTTTATGACAAAGGATTCATTCCGAGCGGAGCTTTGGCTATGCCAAAATTTGCTTCCGATCTTACTTTTGAAAACTCCTGTAATAGAAAGTTAAATAATGAATATAACGGACGAGCTTGCACTGCTTGGGTAATTTATAATGAGAATATGGATTACCTTCACTGTGACGACCTTAGCTGGAGCGGTAAACATAAATGTAAGTAGAAAACAGATAAAACGGCTTTTATCAAAAGGCCGTTTTTTTTTTACTTATTTTTATAATTTATGACTATTATGCTTGTAAAAAAATTTTGTGCATGCAATAATTTTGGTATCGAAAGGCTTATCATGTCAAATACTTTAGTTTATTTACTCGACAAAAAAATTTATATTAATTTGACAAATATGTGCACAAATGATTGTATTTTTTGCCTGAGAAAAGATAAGGATGATGTTTGCGGACAAACTTTATGGCTTGATAATGAAAATTATCAGCTAAATGAGATTTTCGAACAATTTGATAACTGTTGTAAATTTCATCATTCACTCTTGGATAATGCACATCCGGAAGTTGTTTTTTGCGGGTATGGTGAACCTATGCTTAAGCTGGACTATTTGAAAGAAACAGCCAAACATATAAAGTCAATTTATCCTGCCTCAAAAATAAGAGTTAATACAAACGGCCATGCAAATTTTGTATATAAACGAAATGTCATTCCGGAATTAAAAGATCTTGTTGATGAATTTTCAGTGAGCCTTAACGCTCCAACTAAAGAAGAATATGATGAACTTTCACAGCCTAAGTTTCCGCAGGCTTATGAAGAAGTAAAAAAATTTATTAAGGCTTGTTCTGATGAAGGCATATCCGTTGTTGCAAGTGTTGTGGAAGGTTATAAAGGCCGCCGCCTCGACCTTGACGCTTGCAGAAAAGCTGCTGAGGACCTTGGCGCTTCCTTAAGAGTGAGAGAGTGGATTGTAAATGGTTACTAATACTGTCTTGCAAAGTTAACAGCAAGCTCAGTAAATTAAAAGAAAAAGGAAAAATTATGCAAGTACAAAACATTACAAATTCTCAACACCAGACACAAAGTTTTCAAGGAAGTATAGCTGTTTGGGGCGGGGACTTAAGTTATATTCCCTGCCGTCAGATAAGAAAAGCTTATCCTAAGTTACAAGAGTTGTTTGCTGATAAAAATTTTGATTTGTTTATAAAAGAAGATCATAGAGCAAATCAACTTATTTTTATGGCTAAAAAACCGGAACACTTTGGTAGAAAATATAAACCGAGTGTTAAAGCTTATATCTCAAACCATGAGATAAAGAACAGCGATGATCTTTATTATTCAGTGGCTAAACATGTTGCGGAAGAATATGAGCAGCTTGCTGTTCAAAAGACATTCGGACAAAAATGTAAGAGCTTTTTTAATAATTTAGGTAAGAAGTTTATGCAGATTATGCAAAATGAATAAAAATAAGAAGAAAAGAAAGGACGTGTCATGAACATTTTAGACAAAATCATGAAACCGAAGTCAATAGCAGTTATTGGCGCCTCTACAAAAGAGCATACAATCGGTTCAGATCTAATGAAAAGATTGGAAGAATACAATTTTAACGGTAAGATTTATCCTGTAAACCCTAAAGGCGGAGTTATTGAGGGATTGCAAGCATATACATCAGTTAATGAAATTCCGGGAGATGTTGACCTTGCGATAATAGTTGTTAATGCTAAATTTGTATTATCAACAATTGATCAATGCCATGAAAAAGGAATTAAAGGTATTTGTATAATTACTGCCGGATTCAAGGAAACCGGAGCAGAAGGTGCTGAGTTGGAAAAACAACTTGTAGCAAAATTAAAAGAATATGGTATGAGATGTGTTGGCCCTAACTGTTTGGGTGTTGTTAATACTCATCCTGATATCAGAATGGATGGATGTTTTGCAGAATCTTTACCGGAACGTGGTAATATTGGTTTTGTATCACAGTCTGGTGCATTGGGCGGCGGTATTTTAAATATTTTGAAAGACCTTAACCTTGGTTTTGCTCAATTTATTTCAATTGGTAATCAGGCTGACGTTAATGCTGAAACAGCTCTTGAATACTGGGAAAATGATTCAGATGTAGAACAAATTCTACTTTATATGGAATCAATTCAAAATCCGTCTAACTTTAGAAAATTAGCTTCAAGAATTACTAAGAAGAAACCAGTTTTGGCATTGAAAGCTGGAAGATCCGCTGCAGGTGCTTCTGCTGCTTCTTCACACACCGGTTCTTTGGCCGGTGCAGATAAGGCTGCTGCTGCATTGTTGCATCAATCAGGTGTTATCAGAGAATTTTCTTTGAAAAATCTTTTTGCTACAGCTAAGGTTTTTGCTAATTGTCCTATCCCTAAGGGTGATAGAGTTGCTATTATCACAAACTCAGGCGGGCCTGGTATTATGGCTACAGATGCGGTTTGTGAATATGGAATGCAAATGGCTAAAATTTCCGATGAAACTAAAGCTAAATTGAGAAGTTTCCTGCCATCAGCTGCTTCTGTTAAAAACCCTATCGATATGATTGCGTCTGCTCCTATCGAACACTATAAACAAACTTTAGAAACAGTAATTGCTGATGAAAATGTTGATATGATTATTACAATCTATCTTCCATTCTTGGGCTTAAAAGATATCGATGTTGCAAAAGCTTTAATGGAAATTAAAGCTGAACATCCTGAAAAACCTGTTATCGGTGTATTTATGACTAAGAACGAGTTCTTCTCAAAACTTTCTGACATGGATGTAAATATGCCATTCTTTATGTATGCAGAAGAAGCTGCTGACGGGTTAAACAGATTAAATCAGCAAAGACTTTGGATGGAAAGACCGGAAGGTAAAATCCCATGTTATGATGTAGATAGAGCTAAAGTTGAAAGCATTATCAAAAAGTCATTAAGTGAAGGTCGTGCACAGCTTACAACTCTTGAATCTATTGATGTTCTTCAGGCATACGGTATCAGAGCTTGCAAATACGGATTGGCAACTAATGAAGATGAAGTTGTTGAACTTGGTAACTCTATCGGATATCCGGTTGTTATGAAAATGACTTCAAAAACAACTTCCCACAAAACAGATGTTGGCGGTGTTGTTGTTAACATTAAATCAGAAGAACAGTTGAGAAAAGAATACAAAGGATTACTTGAAAGACTTGAAGCAAAAGGATTGTTGGAAGGTCTTGAAGGTGTAATCATCCAGGAAATGGTTAAAGGAAACCGCGAAATGGTTTGCGGTATTGCAACTGATCCTCAGTACGGCCCTATGATGATGTTTGGCTTGGGCGGCGTATTTGTTGAAGTTATGAAAGACGTAACATTCAGAATTGCTCCGCTAACTGATATTGATGCTATGGATATGATTAAATCAGTTAAAGCTTACAAACTATTGGAAGGCGCAAGAGGTACTAAACCTGCTCAGATTGATCAAATTCAGGAAACTTTATTGAGATTGTCTCAACTTGTCAGCGATTTCAAATTTATTGATGAATTGGATATTAACCCGCTGTTAATATCAGAATCAACCGGAGAAGGTATTGCAGTTGACGGACGTATTAAAGTAAGAATGGAAGAGGCTAAAGAAGCTCTCGGATGTTCTTGCGGTGCGGCTTGTTCTTGCTGCTAGACTGATTAATATTTAATAAATTTAAAACACCAGGCATATTGTGCCTGGTGTTTTATTATAATTTTTTGTTATTACTGGGAGTAGAGAAAATAATTGTGGCCCGGTACAAAAAATATTTCTTTTGCATCACAAAAATCTAATGTTGGTCTGAAACTCCCACTTACTTTTTTCTTTAGCGCAAAGAAAAAAGTAAGCAAAAAAGAAAGCACTATGAGTTGTGTGATTTTATTTACCCTTAAGGGACTTAAAAGAATTTTCTTTTAGCGGAAAGCGGATTTTCGGTAGGGTGAACAAAGTTGATGTAGGTTGGGCTTTCAGCCCAACAACATGAACTTACTTTTTTCTTTAGCACAAAGAAAAAAGTAAGCAAAAAAGAAAGCGATATTAGTCGTGAGACGTAAATTAAAAACAGATACTTGAAAAAATAAAAAAATAGTATATAATAAAAGAAAAAGGAGGTAGACATATGGAAAAGTCAAGTATAGCAGGGCATACGGGGGGGGGGGGTAACGAACCTCAAGGGAGACAAGGGTTTTTGTCAAAAATACCTTTCTTCAAATTTTTCTCCAAATCAAAGTTTTCTGTATCAAACGTAAATAAATATTTTGTTGGGGTGAAACCCCAACCTACATTGAACTGTATTGGACGCATATGGAAAAGGTCGATAAAAGATTCTCCAAGTCATCCTGAACTCGTTTCAGGATCTTACCGCCATCAAAAATGTTCGGTCATCTGTACACAAAAATCTAATGTTGGGGTAGAAACCCCAACCTACTTTAATTTTAGTACTATTTCTTATGCATCTTGGAAAGCGCAGCGTCATGTGAGAGGGGACTTAGTCCCCGCATTTACTCTGGCGGAAGTTTTTTCACCATACTACTACTTGCCTCGCAAGGTTGCATTTACCCTCGCAGAAGTTTTAATAACCCTGGGCATAATCGGAGTTGTTGCCGCTATGACACTCCCAACCCTTATGGCAAAATATCGTGCAAATGTTGTTGAAACAAGGCTTGCAAAATTTTATACAACAATAAACCAAGCAATAATACAATCTGAGGCTGTAAATGGAGATAAAAAATACTGGGATATTACTTCTAAAGGATGGGAAACAGATGAAGATGGCAATGAAGATAGAACTAAACCGCCAAAAGCAATGTCTTGGTATAATAAATATTTAAAAGATTATCTTAAAACAATTAGGCTTGATTATGAAAATACTTTTGAAGGGAAAGTAAAAGCGTATTTTCCTGATGGCAGTCTTATGTTGTTTTCGGGCTCTTCAATTATTTTTTATCCGGAAGCCAAGGATTACAAAACTGTTCCTTATAAGGACTCTGATGATCTTGATAGAGATAGAAATCTTTCCGGTATTAAATATTTTACATTTCATTTTTCGCCAAGTGACAGTTTCTATACCCCGAGCAAATGGTTGTACGATAAAGGAGTTGAACCATATAAATACGAGTGGGATGGTTCAAGAGAATCTTTATTTAATGATCCGCACTATGGCTGTCAGGAAACAGTTTCCAACGAAAGAGCATATTGTACTGCGTTAATACAGTTAAATGGCTGGAAAATTCCTAAAGATTATCCTCTTAGATTCTAATGTAAACTTTTTTTACATACCTAACAAAAAAAATATTTTACGTATATTATTGTTATATGTAAAAATAAGGGGTAATTATATGAAGATTTCTGCAATTAACACTTTTTCCCGTCCTGCTTTCCAGGGTGAAAATTCCGGGAAGAAAAATGCTGTAAGAAATGCTGCGGGCGCAGCGGTTATTGCAATTGCTGCGGCTGTTCCTGCTGAAGAAGCTAAATCGCAATACTATATTCCGCCTAGTCCGCCAATTTATTATTATGTGCCGAATACCGTAATGAGAATACCTAATTGTTTTGTTTATGGTGATATTAATAATGAAGATTATGAAAAATCCATGCGTGATGTGTTCTCAGAAGTAGATGGCGAGCTTGTTGAAAATGGTCAAATTTCTGTAAATGAAGTAGTACGCCTGGAAGAAAATAACTGGAATTCTACTAAGTTATATCCAATGTCACGTAGTCAAAAAAATCGTGTTGCAAATCTTGTGAAAAAACTTTCTAGAGATTACAATGAGTATGGTTCAAATCCTAATACTATTAACTATAGTGAATACAAGGAAATTATGTCGGACTATATGAAATCTAAAAATATATCGGATTTCTTTGATTTGCTAAGAATTTTCTCTTATCCATATTATTATAATCATCACCATTATCATCCGGTACCGCCTCCTCCAAGGCGCCATCCTTTACCGCCGCCACCTCCTCACAGACATTGGTAGTAAAAAAAAATATATATAATATTTTATTTTAACACTCCTTTCAGGTAATGAAAAAATAGTCATTATCTTGTAAGCTATAGTAAGCATGGTAATGCGATCTTTTGAAAGGAAGGAAGTTATGAAAAAGTTTATTGTATTATTATCTCTATTAATTGTTTGTGCGCCCGTGTATGCTGCTTGTCAAATAACAGGTTTCTGCGCGCCGCCAAATTCAGTGCTGGCCGAGCCAAGTCTTCAGGAAAAATATGTGCCGCACAATCTTAACCAGTTACAAAAACCGGATTCTTTTATGCCTCACTATCATCAGCCATATTATGACATGCTGATAAACACTGAAGAAGAAGTTCCTGCGCAAAACCCTCAATCTTCATATAATTCAAATTGTCAATTTGGAGTATGCCTGCCGGGTTCTGGGGCTGATGAGGAGATTATCCCATAAAAGTGAACTTACTCAATTGTATATACCTTTTTATAATACATTAATGTTCCGCAAATGGTTAATATGATATTCGGCATCCACGCTGCCAAAAACGGAGCAAGGGTGCCGGCTTCTCCAAAAGAAATTGACAATGCTCTAATTAAATAATATGCAAAAATAATTAATATTGAAAATAAGAAACCTCTGTTATAACGGACTCTTGGAGGCGTTATCGCAAGAGGAACCCCGATTAAAACAAGGGCTATAGTTGTAATTGGTAATGCAAGTTTATCATACAATTCTATTACAACAGTATGTCTTTGTTCCTCATCCAGCGTATGAAGGTTTGTTGCAATAAATTTTAAAAGTTTTGTAAAATTCATTTCTTTTGCAAGGTTCTTGTTAAGTTGTTTAGACATATCAAGTCCGAACTTAACTGTTGAATCATCAAATAATGTAGTATTAAGAACTTTACCTTCTTGTCCTATTGTGTAAACGGCACCTTTTTGAAAATCCCATCCTGAAGGTGTTGTTTTACCTTCTTCTGCTTGAAGAACCTGAATAGTACCTTCTTTAGATGTGTCTAAAACCGTTATATTGTACAAAGTTTTGTTTTCACAATTCCCAACATAAAACAGCCGTTTTAGCGAACCATTTGGATCCAGTTCTTTAAAAACAAAGTTTTCTTTTCCATCTGGTACATTTTTTTGACTCAAAGACCACAATGCAAGGTCTTTAGAATATTTTGTTGCTACAGGCACTATTGTTTCGTTTATCACAAAACTACAAATACACATTATTACTGAAAATATGAAGATTGGTTTTGCAATACGGTTAAGCCCGATACCGCAAGCTCTAAGTACAGTGATTTCAGAATCAAGACTAAGCTTGTTTAAGGTCATAACTGTTGATAGCAGTACACCCATTGGAATTGTCATCACTATAACTGACGGCAGGTTTAAGATTATCATCAAAAGTGCTACTTTAAAAGGAATACCAAAGAGTGATATTTGTTTTATCAATGTAATGAATGTATCTGAGGCAAAAATAATTGACGTAAAAACGAAAACGCCCATAAGAAACATTTCCACAATCTGTTTTAAAATATATTTATCCAGAATACTGATGTTTTTTACTTTTTGCGCAATTCTTTTTCTCACAGCCATATAAAAATTATATTCTAAACAAAAGTTTTAATCAATTATTTTATACTTTTTGTTGTGTACGTTCCGTCATAATTTCTGGTTGTAACTAACGTATTGCCATCAGAGTTTCTGTTCATTGATTTCAACACAGTACCTTTCCCATAAACATTATAGGAAGATACATAATATTCTTTTGAGTAAGTATTAGGTTTTGGTGTTAATTCCATTTCAATAGTTTTTCTTTGTCTGCGATTAACTTCTAATATTCTTCTATATCCATTAGGCGTTTTAGTTTCTACTACCATACTTCTGATTAATCTTTGGGGTTTAAAATCTATTTTCATAATCTTTCATCCTTTACTAGTGTAATTTATACACCAAATATAGCATTAAAATATTTGGCTATGTCACAACAAACAGTTGATAAATAGCCATTTTTATAGGGGAGTATCAGAACTCCCCTACAAACTGT
>CALUYU010000039.1 GCA_944325075.1 Candidatus Gastranaerophilales bacterium | reverse complement strand
TTAGAAAACTTTGGTTTTGTGGAATTTTTGAAGAAAGGTTTTTTTGACAAAAACCCTTGTCTCCCTTGGGGTTCGTTTCCCCCCCCCCCCCGTATGCCCTGCTATACTTGATTTTTCCATATATCTACCTCCTTTTTCTTTTATTATATACTATTTTTTCAAATTTTCAAGTAGCAGTTTTTAATTTACGTCTCACTACTCGTATTGCTTTCTTTTTGCTTCCTTTTTCTTTAGCGCAAAGAAAAAGGAAGTTTTCAAGTTTTGATTTTGAATTTTAAATCACACGACACATAATGCTTTCTTTTTTGCCTACTTTTTGTGCCTGAGGCACTACATTACAATGCTCCGCCGGTGGGGTGAAACAGAAATCAAAGTAGGTTGGGCTTTCAGCCCAACATTAATTTTTTGAGTACAGATAGATGAATATTTTTGACGACGGCTAGATCCTGAAACAAGTTCAGGATGACAGTTAATTAATTCTTTAAATTCATTATTTTTTTTGTTGGGGTAGAAACCCCAACCTACTTTATCTATTTTTTCAAATTTTCAAGTAGCAGTTTTTAATTTACGTCTCACTACTCGTACTGCTTTCTTTTTTGCTTACTTTTTTCCTCTTAGATTATTCGGGGTGTCAGAAAACTCTACGTTTCCTGACACCTTACGGGTTCGCTCTGCTCACCCTTCCGAAAATCCGCTTTCTGCTAAAGAAAAAAGTAAGTTCAGGATGACAATTTATTGAGCTTTTCCCTATGCGCTACACACAGCGACGCGTTATAGGAAAGTCCCTCAGGGACAACCCCCAACCTACTTTGGTTTTTGTATTATTTATACGCGGCTCAGAAAGCGCAGCGTTATAATGCAGTGCCTCAGGCACAACTTTTTCTTTTTGAAGGCAGGTAAAAACCCAAATATGCAAAGGCCGCCTTATAAAAGGCGGCCTTATAACTTATAATTTCCTGATTTTATTCAGCATCTTTGTTAATGTCTTTAATGCTCAATGCAATTCTGTGTTCTTGCGGTGTAAACTTCTTAATAAGAACTTCAACAGTATCGCCAACTTTAAATTCATTAAACGGATTAACATTTTCATTGCTCATTTCAGAAACCGGCAGCAATGCTTCAACTCCAGGGAAAATATTTATAAAAGCACCAAACCCGGTTACCTTGTTGACAGTTCCTTTAATAACCTGGCCTTCTTCAAACTGGCCTTCAATCTGCTGCCAAGGATCTTCACCCATTCTTTTTAATGATAATGAAATTCTTTTTAATTCATTATCAATTTTAATAATTTTAACTTCAATAGTTTCACCTAAAGAAATTACATCAGAAGGATGTTTAATTCTCTGCCAAGATATTTCAGAGATAGGAAGTAATCCGTCAATTCCGTTAATATCAACGAACGCACCGAAATCTGCAATTCTGACAACTTCACCTTTAACAACCATGCCTTCTTCAAGAGTTGATAAAATATTATCAACAACCTGATCTCTTTGTTCAGCAACAGCCAATCTTTGGGAAAGGATTAATTTATTCTTCTTAGGATCAGCTTCCAAAACCTTAACTTCAATTTTGGTATCAAGCAAGCCGTCAAAAGGTGTACCAGTTCTTAACTGACTTGAAGGAATGAAACCTTTCAAATCTGCAACATCAACCAGCACACCGCCTTTTACAACTGAAACTACTTTTGCCAAAATAGTATCACACTGAACCTTAGCATCATTAAGCTGAGCCCATGCTTGAGCAAAAGCAAGTCTTTTTAATGAAAGAACCATGCCTTCTTCGTCATTTTCTTCTTTTAAAACATAAAATTCTCTTACGTCGCCAAGTTCAATAGCATCTTCATTTTCTTGGGATGAAAGTTCTTTATTTGGAAGAAAAGCTTCTGTTTTTGCGCCGCGAACACTTACAAGATAGCCATCATTGTCTTTTTTCATAACAGTTCCTTCAACAATATCAGCTACTGAATATGTTTTTGCAAAAGACTCATCCAGTAATCTTTCAAATTCATCTAAATTTGTTTTTTCTAATGTTTGCATTTTATTGTTTCTCCTTTTTAATTTATTGTTTTTAATTTTTCAACTACTTTTTCAATAATATTTTGCGGAGTTGAGGCCCCGGCAGTTATAGAAATCTTGTTTGATTTTGCAATCAAATCCTTAAAATTATCTAATTCATTGTCATTTTCAATATGAATTGTACTGGTAATATTCTTCAGAATTTCAGCCAAATGTGTAGTGTTTGCACTTTGCTTAGAGCCAACAACTACCATAAGATCACTTTCTTTGGCAAGTTCCCTAGCTTCAGACTGACGCATAGCAGTACTTTGACAAATTGTATTTGCGATATGCAATTCTTTTGAAACAGAAGTAAGATACTCAACAATTGAGTTTAGGGTAGAAAGCATTTGTGTGGTCTGCACAACAACACCAACACGTTTATGCAATTTTATTTGCTGCTCATATTCTTTTAATTGCTCAACAGAACCCGCAACAACTACATTATCGCTCCATAACTTTGCATTTGCTTTAATCCCGATTACCTCGGGGTGTTCAGACTTTCCTACAATAACAAGAAAATATCCTTCTTTAGCAAGCTCTATAGCTTTTTGTTGAACTTTTTTTACGTCAGGGCAAGTCAAATCAACAAGGGTAAATCCTGCTCTTTTAATCTGTTCTATAACATCAGGACTTTCGCCATGACTTCTGACTACACAAATTCCGTCACCACGGTCTGGAACTTCTTTTATTGTTTTTATTCCTAATGATTCAAGCTCATTAATAACATCAGTATTATGAATTAATTCACCAAGCACAAATACATTTTTATCAGGGTTTTCGGCTTTTAATTTTTTAGCAGTCTCTACAGCTCTTTTTACCCCGTAACAAAAACCTGCGAACTTGGCCAGTTTAACTTCTTTAGGCAATTATAATTATCTTCTTTCTATTAGACTCGCAAAAAATTGCTGTATTATTATTCAATCATAACTATATTAATAAATCAAGTGGACAGCATTAAACAATTTGAAAAAATATCTTGAAATATTCTGTAAAAATAGTTATAATAATAAAGTAAACACAAATTTAATTTTGGAGGATACATGCAAAACGAAATCATAGAACGAATTTCCCTGATAGGGGGGGGGGCAGACTAAGGGCCTAAAGCCTTACTGGACGGATTTTTCAGCTTTTGGAATCTGGTGTTTTGCGTGGTTAAATAAAATTTTTAGCAGAGTTCGGGAATATTGTATTCTTGATGTTTTTTGCGGGAAATTTCTTTTAGGCGAAATCTTTTCTTTCGCCACTTTAGGCTGCATTTTTTTTTTAGATAATAAAAGGAGGTATTTTATGATTAAATTGTTCAAAAAAGTAGATAATGTTGGTTGGACTTTCAGCCCGACATTAAAATATTGTTGGGGTAGAAACCCCAACCTACAAAAAGCTATTTCTTATGCATCGCGAAAAACGACGCGTCATGTAAAAGGGGACTTAGTCCACGCGTTTATCCTCCCTGAAGTCACCATACTACAACTCGCCTCTAAGGTCGCGTTTACTCTTGCAGAAGTCCTAATAACCCTTGGCATTATCGGTGTTGTTGCCGCTATGACTTTGCCAACGCTTATTGCTAATTATCAGAAAAAGGAAACCGTTGTAAGATTGCAAAAAATATATTCCCAGCTCAATCAGGTAATTAAACTTGCAGAAGCAGAACATGGATCTATTGATAGCTGGAATTATGCTAACATGGGCTCTAATATCAATGAAATAAAAGAATATTTTTTGAATAATTATATAATTAAACATATAAAAATATTAAAAAAATGTGATTCTTCAAATATCTCGGAATGTATTACACCTAAGATAATGGATCTTAATGGCAAACTTATGTATGAACCATCTACTAAGATTGGGATTTTTACCCAGGATGGATATGGCATATTATTTTGGTTTGGCGGTATAAATACATCAGATAACACTAGTACATACTCCCCGCATGTCCATTTTTTTGTTGATATTAACGGACCTAAAAATGGTGAAAACAGATTGGGCAAAGATATTTTTATGATTTCTGCATTTTTTGGACCACAACTCGCTCAAGAAGACAATGGTACAACCTCTGAAACAAGACCGAAAAGGTCAGGAGTTTATCTTTACGGCAACGGCTGGCAACCTGAGTTAACCCGTGATGAACTTTTAACAACATCATATGGTGGATGCAATAAAACAATTCCTACATATGGAGGGGCAATGTGCGGAGCACTAATCCAACGTGACGGATGGGAAATTAAAGACGATTACCCTTGGAGATAAGATACATAAAAAACAAGCCAGGATTTATAAATTTTTGGCTTGTTTTTTTTTATTATATTATTATGCAGATTTATCAGCTTTTTTTGATCTGACATTGTTTATTATGCCATCAACAATTGCACCTAGTCCTAATCCGGCAAGCAAACCGGCAGCACCTATTATAACAGGGGCAGCTTTAATACCAATTTTTATAGACTTTTTTCTAAGTTCTCGAAACTCTTTTCTGCTAATATTAGAAATATCACTAAAACTATTTAACAGGCTATTATTGAAATTAATCAAAAATCTTTTTAATTCTGAAGACGATGACAGGCCTTTTTTCACCTTATAACCGGTACATCCTGCACCGACGACAGCTCCAAGCCCCATCCCAATATATTTTCCTGCACTGCTCTTGTCATACTCATTACCTTGTTTTGTCCGGGCTTTACTCCCGGTAAAATTAACTGAATTTACTGACTGTATTGACATAATCTACACTTTCCTTTTTCGATACATTTAAATTAAATCAAAACATGAAATTATTTGACAAATTGTTAAATAAATTTTAACAATTTGTTACCAAGAGCGATTTAGGCAATTTTGTCTGCTTTTTTAGCCCTGGAGTGATTTATAGCACCATCAACAATTGCGCCTATTCCTAACCCGACAAGAAGAGTTAATGCACCTGCCACTACAGGAATAGCTTTCAGCCATTTGGATATTGTCTTGGCTGACATCTTAGAACTTTTTATTCCTTCTTTTTGCAGCTCCTGCATTATGTTATTACGCATCTCAACTAATTGTCTCTTCAAATACATTTTATAGTTTCGATTATACAACAGATACGCAGGAACTCCAGCTCCAATAGCGGCTCCGGCTCCCATACCTATATATTTACCTACACGGGTCTTTTCATACTCATTTCCGTTTTTAGTATGAGCTGTTTTACTGGTAAAATTAACTGAATTTACTGACTGTATTGACATAGTTTCACCTACAATTTCCTACACATATATACATAAAAACATAAAATAAAATTTTTTTGCCCATTAACATATTTCCGGTTAATATTTTTTAACAGAAAAGACGGGGTACAAAGTCCCCGCCTTTTAATTTTTCTAAAATAAAGCTTATTTATCATCCAAAGCAGCAACGCCAGGAAGAACTTTTCCTTCAATAAATTCCAGAGAAGCACCACCGCCGGTTGAAACATGGGTGAAATCTTCTGCTTTACAGAACTTCTTAGCAGCAGAAACAGAATCACCGCCGCCAATTACAGAAACAGCACCTGATTTTGTAGCGTCAACAATTGCGTTCAACACTTCTTTAGTACCTTCTGCAAATTTAGGGTTTTCAAAAGCACCAACAGGGCCGTTCATCAAAATTGTCTTTGAAGATTTAATTACATCAGCAAAAGCTTTTCTTGACTCAGGGCCGGCATCAACGCCTTCAAATCCATCCGGAATTTCATTAATTTTAACAAATTTATTTGTTCCGTTGCCTGAAAAATCATCAGTTACAAGGACATCAGTGGCCATAACCAGTTTAACACCTTTATCAGCAGCTTTCTTTTCAATAGCCTTAGCAACTTCTAACTGATCGTCTTCACAAATTGAATTACCGATTTTACCGCCGTTAGCCTTAACAAATGTATATGCCATGCCGCCGCCGATAATCATATTATCAACTTTGTCAAGCAGGTTTTCTAAAACACCGATCTTAGATGAAACTTTAGCTCCGCCTACAACTGCCGTAAATGGTCTTGTAGGATTATCCAATGCCTGGCTTAAGCATCTTATTTCTTTTTCCATCAACAAACCTGCTACAGCCGGTTTCAAAACCTTAGCCAATTTAGCTGTTGAAGTATGGTTTCTGTGAGCAGCACCAAATGCATCGTTTACATAGAAATCACCAAGTTTAGCAAGTTCATTTGCAAAAGTCATATCATCATCTTTAGCTTCTTCAGCCTTATAGAAACGGATATTTTCCAATAATGCAACCTGACCGTCTTTCAAACCTTCCAATGCTTTTTCAGCACCTTTACCAACCGGTTCGGAAACAAATAAAACATCTTCACCTAAAACTTTAGACATATATTTAGCAACAGGTTCCAATGAGAATTCCAAATTCCATTCACCTTTCGGACGGCCGAGGTGAGCCATTAAAATTATTTTAGCCCCTTTTTCTTTCAACGCCTTAAGTGTTGGAACAATGGCCTGAATTCTTGTATCATCAGTTACATTTTTGTCTGCATCCAAAGGCACGTTAACGTCAACACGAACTAACGCTCTTTTGCCTTTAACGTCTCCTAAATCGTTAATTGATTTTTTCATAGTTTTCTCCTTATTTAAAATCACAAAATTTCTTTGCATGTTTATTTTACAAAAAACAAAAAAGTTTAGCAAACAGATATAAAAAAAGGCCCGTTTTATGGCCTTTTTAAGATTCGTTCAACTCTCTGCGGATATCTTCTACAGTAACATGGAGTACCGGAGAATTTTCGTCTTTTTTAAGATAAACATCTTTAATCCCGGACTGTACAATAAATCTTTTGCAGAGGATACAAATAAAATTATGTCCCCATATATACATAGTGGAGCCTTTGCAGCGATCCTGCCCGGCCTGGATAATAGCGTTTTGCTCTGCATGAATTGAGCGGCATGTTTCATAACAAGTTCCGGATTTTATATTGTGTTCTATTCTGTAGCATGATCCACGCTCATAACAAGATTCAACTTTTGAAGGGGTTCCGTTATATCCGGTCGCCTTAATTTTTTTGTCGTCACCGACAATAACCGCACCGACTTGAGCTCTTATACAATTTGAACGGCTTGCACAAGTTTTTGCCAAGTCTAAGAAATAGTCTTCCCAACTTTTAATTTCCATATTTATATTCCTTATAATAGTTTAATTAATGTTTATAATTTTTTATGCCTGTAAATACCATTGCTATTCTATATTTATCCGCAAGTTCTATCATTTTTTCGTCATTTGCGGAGCCTCCCGGCTGAATTATAGTAGAAACTCTGCCCTGAGCTGCAATGCTTATACAATCAATTGTTGGCAAAGTATTATCTGAGGCAATAATTGAATGTTTTGAATTATCGCAGGCACTGTGCATTGCGGCCTCCATTGCATTAACCGGGGATATAAAGCCCTGGGCTATTGCAACAGTTTTAAAATCCTTCACAACAACTATTGAATTAGATCTTGCATACTTTGAAATCTTCCAGGCAAACACTGCATCTTCAATTTGTTCCTTAGTAGGTTGTAATTTTGTAACAATTTTAAACGAATTTTTCCCAAGATAACTTCTGTTCATATCCTGATATAAAGTACCAAAAGGTGTTACATGAATATCTTTTTGAATAAGAGATTTAAAATCTTTTAACGGTGTATTAAGTTTAACAATTTTTATTAATGGATTCTCTTTTAAAAGTTTAAGGGCCTTTGTTTCAAAATCCGGAGCAATTACCAATTTTACAGACATAGAATTGATATGTTTTGCAACTTCATAATTTATAGTTTGCGACGAACCTATTGCTCCAAAAAATGACGCTATAGGGTCACAATCAAAAGCCTTATTATAAGCTTCTTCCAATGTCGGAGCCAGAGCAACCCCGCAAGGAGCAGCATGTTTTACAATTGCAACTGCACAAACATCATAAAATTCACTCAGAACATTTGATAGTTCTGTTAGACTCATAATTTCATTATACGAAAGAATTTTGTCATTTATAACTTCATAATCCGCCATGTTTCCTGACTTAAATAATAAAGCAGACTGCTGTGGATTTTCTCCAAAATGTAAGTCCCATAATGGTTCAAAACTTGTTTCAGTCTCTAACTGCCACGATCTTAGGTCATTCGAATTATCATAGATACTAATATCAACTTTTTTTGCCATTAGACTAACCTCCTTGCTACAAATCATAATTTACCATAAAAAAATTTTCTTGTAAATTTATATCGTAATGCAGGTTGAAATAATTTTATTTTTTTTTTATAATATAATGCGTTCGGTAATAGAATTTAAAGGATTTGTAAATATGAATAGCAACAGAATGACAGAAGGTGTAGGTAAAAAAATTGTTGAAGCTTTAAAACAGCAATCTGACGTTGAAATCATTCCGGTAAAGGATGATACGCCGGAGTATATGAATTTGAACGCCGATGCGCCACAGCCGTCAAGCATTCAAAGTGATCTTTTTAACCAACAAAATCAAAATATGTTTGAAGATCAGACCAATAACATGGCAACTCCTTTTAATTTTAACAATAATAATATAAATAATAATATTGATAATGCATTAAATAACACTATGTTAAATTTTCAATCATCATTATCTGACGTGAATAATTCGGCGGTTGAAGAATTGGAATTACCTGCTAACGTTGCAGTTCTTAGAAAATTGATAACAAAAATTCCTTCAGGAGTATCAAAACAGACCGGCGCTATGATTATCAAACAAACGATGGAAGCACTTGGTATTTCCATGACAAGTGTACTGCAAGAAGCCCAGCAGGTTCAAGAAAGATTAACACAGTCTGTTAGAGAATGCCAGACAAATGTTCTTGAATACAAAAAACAAATAAATATATTGGAAGTTCAGGCCCAAAAATATCAAAGACAATTTGCAGCGGTTAACGATATCATTAGTTTATTCATACAAACAAATAACTAATCAATTGAAAATCCTGAATACTATGTTATAATAATTAATATAACCGGAAGGATTTATGAATAGAAAATCACTGCAAAACTCAATCATAGTGCTGGTTTCCCCGATAGGGGGGGGGGCAGACTAAGAGTCTAAAGCATTATTGGACGGCTTTTTCGGCTTTTGGTATTTGGTGTTTTGCGTGGTTAAATAAAATTTTTAGCAGTGTTCGGGAATATTGTATGCCCGAGATTTTTTGCGGAAAACTTCTTTTAGGCGAAATCTTTTCTTTCGCCATTTTAGGCTGCAATTTTTTTATTAATTAAGGAGGTATTTTATGATTAATTTTTTCAAAAAAGACATTTTGTTGGGGTGGAAACCCCAACCTACAATAATATTTTGTTGAATACCAAGGAGCGCAGCGTAATAGTGTCGTGCCTCAGGCACCATTCGCCTCGTCGAATTGCGTTTACACTCGCGGAAGTTCTTATAACCCTTGGCGTAATCGGTGTTGTTGCGGCGCTTACACTGCCTACACTTATGCAAAATTACCAAAAGCATGTTGCTGTTAATAAGTTAAAAGTTAATTTTAATATTATGAGTAATGTTATCAGACGTGCGGAGGCTGATTACGGAGATATTACAAGCTGGGATGAAGTAATTAATTCATTTAATAATAAAGATTATAGTGATGCAAACAAAGCTAATGCAAAAACCCAAGCTGGGGCTATTGTAAAAAAATACATTCTGCCATACCTAAGCGGGGCTCAATTTACTGAAACGTTAAGTTTATCGGATTTAGGATATAAACGCAATATTGTTTACAAGAACGGGAATATATTTGCACCAACAAGCGCAGCCGGCCCTATTTTAAGACTTAAAAACGGAACTGTTATACTTGTTGGAATAACAAGCTCATATGCTGATGCAGATGGGAAAAAGAACTTACTGGGAATGACCTTCAATATGGATATTGATGGACCAAATGGAAAAAATATTATTGGGAAAGATGTTTTTATAGCAACGGTAACTTATACTCGTAATACTAAATTCATGTTTTATCAAGACTATCAGATACATACAACAAATCAAATACTGGAACTTACTAGTACAAGAAGCTCATTATTGGCAAACTGTAAAAAATTTGGCACAATGTGCGGGGCTCTTATTCAATCAGATGGTTGGCAGATTAAAGATGACTATCCATGGTAATAACATAATATATTAGAGTTACCTGGCAAACTACAAATCCCATAAAAACTTAATACCCTCACCAAAATTGAAAATAGATGTAAATAATTTATTTTATTTTTAAAACAGCGCTATGACGTTTGGTTGTAGCGTTTTCTTTTCTATATGAAAAGAATAAATCATTATTACAGCATGTACAATAAGGACAAACATCAATTTTTTCTACCCCGCACTCCTGAAGTTGACGCCGATTAATACCTTTTAAATTAACATAGATATTACCGCCGCGAATTTCATACAAACCATCAAAGTTATCGACTGATGAGTACAGCTGACGGAAAACATCTTCCCCTACATTATAACAGCACATGGATATAGCAGGGCCAATTACAGCCGAAATATTTTTTGACTTACAGCCAAATTCTTCAACCATCTTTTTTACTGTTTTTGAGGCAATATTTGCAGCAGTTCCGCGCCATCCCGCGTGAGATATTGCGCCGATGTTCCGGACTTCATCATAAAGAATTACCGGCGTACAGTCCGCAAAATTTAAAAAGACAGCAATATCTTTATCGCTTACAATAAGGCCATCTGTATCAGGATATATATTTTTGCCGGAAACAGCATGCTCAATATTATCTGTGTGAGTTTGGCATGGAGATATTAAATCCATCTCTCTTATTTTTAAATATTTGCAAATCAAGTCTTTGTTTTCAGAGGTAACATTCGCTAAATCAGCCTCTTTTGTAGTAATAAAAGACTCCCTTGTTGTAAAAAAGTGATCTGCACGAATTAAGTCAGACCTCAATATTTTTTTCCCGCCGATTGTGTCAAAGTAAAACATAATCCAATATTACAACAAAAAATCAGAAAATGGAGTAATGAATTACAAAAAAATCTGATAAAGAATAGATATTGTAATAATACAAAGGAGACAACCATGTCAGAAAATTTCAGACGGTATATTGTAGAATTTATAGGAACATTTTTTCTTGTACTTACCATTGGCTGTATGGGTTATGTAAGCATAGATCATACGCTGGCTCCAGTTGTTATCGGAGCAGCTTTGATGTTCATGGTTTATACCGGCGGTCCTATATCCGGCGGACATTTCAACCCTGCGGTAACACTTGCCGCAATGATGAGAAAAGCTCTACCGGGGAATCAAGTATTTCCATATATGCTTGCTCAATTCTTAGGCGGAATACTTGCGGCATGTGCGGTTAATTATTTTGCAGACGGACCATCCATGCCAGCTATAGGCTTTTATCTCCCGGCACTTATTCTTGCAGAATTTTTATTTACTTTTGCCCTTTGTTATGTAGTACTTATGACGGCTACTCGGGACGAAGTAAGGGGAAATTCATACTTTGGTCTTGCAATTGGCGCAACTCTTGCAGCCGGCGTTGCGGCAGTAGGGGGAACAATCTGCCTTGGCGCATTTAACCCTGCAGTAGCTCTTGGTTTAGTATTTATGAGCGGCTGCTGCATGAAACTTTGCTTAATTACAATTATAACAAATCTTATTGCCGGGGCTTTTGCTGCCTGGGTATTCAGAATTTCTACAAATGAAGTTTAAAGTAAAAAAGCCGGGAAATATCCAACCTCCCCGGCTTTTTTATATCAATTTAATTTCTTATATTATTTTTTTACATCGTCCTTAATAACAATAAGATTATTCATAATTTTCATAGCGCAAGTCGGCAGCACAACATGCTCCAAACCGTCTGCAATACTGATAATCTTGCCGGCACCAAGAACAACATCTTCTCCTTTGTACATGAATTTGTAATCATCTTTTCTGTCTGAACGAATTGTAATTTTGTCCATTTTTTCCCTTTCCTTTTTATTTATTATATTTTATACTATCTATTTTTTCGCAACCCCCAACGGGTTATAAAAAATTCCTTCCTTAATAACTTCATCATATAACTCTTCATCATTTTTGAACTCGTCTTCAGTATACGGATAAAGATCAATACAAACATCCAACTCGGTTTCAATATGACCGACAATAGGCCAGATAGATTCTCTTTTAGATTTATCCTGGCTGTCAAACAATGCAACAATTTCTATATCCTCATCTTCATGCTCTTTCCCGTCAAGGTAAGCTCCAAAAAGATACAACCCTTTATAGTCTTCAAAGCTTTTCCTGAAAGCGCCTGATAGCAGCTTTATCACTTCATGAACTTTAGTATGCATATTTTTATAACCCCTTATATTAAAGATAGAACCATATCTCTGCTAACAGTTGTCTGTTCGGATGTTTCAAGATTTTTTACAGAAACCTTATTTTCTTTTATTTCGTCTTCACCTAAAATTAAAGCGTAATTTGCAACTTTTGAGGCTTTTTCAAGCTGTTTTGTAAATTTCTTATTAGCAAGATCAAATTCAACACACTTTCCGGCAGCCCTCAATTCTTCTGCAAATTCAAAAGCGTCAGACGGTGAAGTTGAAACAATATACGCATCAAGTTTTTTTACTGCAACGTCCGGAAGAAGTGCATTCAATCTTTCCATACCCATAGCCCAGCCTACAGCAGGAGTATCTTCCCCGCCAAGGTTTTTAACCAGACTATCGTATCTTCCGCCGCCGCATACTGCATTCTGAGAACCTAAATTGTTAGACTTAATTTCAAATACAGTTCTGTTGTAATAATCCAAACCTCTTACAAGAAGTTTATTTTCCACATATTTAATACCGGTTTTGTCAAGATAAGACTTTAATGTTTTAAAGTGTTCAGCGCATTCTTCGCATATAAAGTCTGATTGTATAACTTTTTTAATTTCCGGCTTTTCAAAAATTTCCTTACAGCTTTCAACCTTACAGTCAAGCAGTCTTAAAGGATTTTTTTCATATCTTGTCCGGCAGTCCTCGCAAAGATTATCAAGCTCAGGTTTTAATACTTCCTTTATCTTAGCCTTATAAGCCTCCCGGCAAGTCGGGCAGCCCAAGGAATTAATTTCTACTTCCAAATCATTTAACCCTAAAGCTTTCAAATAATTAACTGCAAGTAAAATTACTTCAGCGTCGGCAGCCGGCTGCTTAATCCCAAACATCTCAACGCCAACCTGATGAAACTGGCGCTGGCGTCCGGCCTGAGGTCTTTCGTACCTGAACATCGGCCCCTTATACCATAATTTTACCGGAGCAGATAATCTGCTCATACCATTTTCAATAAAAGAACGAACAACTCCGGCAGTATTTTCCGGGCGCAGTGTTAACGAACGGTCACTTTTTTCAAAAGTATACATCTCTTTGTTCACAATATCTGTTGTATCGCCAACACCGCGAGCAAAAAGTTCTGTAGCTTCAAAAATAGGAGTTCTTATTTCGTGATAGCCGTATTTGGAAAAAATATTAAGTGCTGTTTCCTCCAATTTTTGCCACGCACCAACTTCCTGAGGTAATATATCTTTTGTCCCTTTTATTACATTAATTATTTTAGCCATAAAGTTATTATAGCTATTTAACCCCGAATTGTCAATCATATAGACCAAAAAGCGGTAAAAATTACCGCTTTTGTTCACATCAAAATTTTTAATTTTATTAAGCATTCAAATACTGATTGCCTAAATTATCACGTCTTTTAAAAATGTTATATTTATCAACATCCGCAAAGGACAAATTTGTTCTGTTTGAACCTGATTGGGAGCCAATTCCGAATGCTTCAGGCATTGTATGATATTTTGAGATTTGAGCTAAATTTTCATCTTCTCCGGGCTTTTTATATTTGAGTTCATAGCACCGTTCCAAAATATCACTGCTGAATGAACCGGGATGGGCCAAAACATATTCAATAGAATCATTTTGCTTGCTTGGAGTTTTCAAAAGTTCTTCCATTATTGTATTTTTGGTTAAATAATTTATCTGGCCAAAACTGGTTAAAAGTGTAAGTCCATAATTATTAACCAATATTCCTAATAATGTTTTATTATATTTTGCAATACCTTCTAAGGCTGCTTGTTTATAATGAGGAGGCCATTTGATTATATCTGCTGAAATCTTTTTATACTGCTCAGCCGGGCTTAAATTTTTAAGTTCGGCAATATAGCTCTCCATTTTACTTTGAATTTCTTCAACAGAAATTTCGCCATTTAAATTTATTTCGTTTTCAAGTTTTTCTTTTGCATATCTTACTATGAGCGAATCTCCATGACGAGCTTCCATAGCAGCTACCTGAACACGAATTTCATCAGCAACAGCCTTTACAGCCTCCGGATCCATTTTAGATACCTGAAGATTTCCGGCATCTATGGCTTTATCGTTACCGGTTTTATAGGTTTCATGCAATGCGTCAGCTTGAACGGACTTATCGTATTTGTGAATATTACCGGAAGCATGCTCCTGAACTTCACTATATTTTGAATTTAATATAGATTTATGCATTGCAAGCTGGTTATCTTTATGAGAATTAGGAATTGAATCTGCCAACTTATTTGAATACTTGATGGCATCATCCTTATCCATAAGATTTTCAACACTGTTGTGTAATTTATCAAATGCACTTACCTGATTTTCTTTTTCCATTCTCTCAACAGTTCTACCTTCAATAACGGCAGCTGTTGCAATAGCATCATCTCTTATGGCTGTATTCAAATAAATATTTTCCAACTCTCCCTGAGCCAAATCTGCATGTACACCCATATAGTTAATGGCTTCCTGGGAGGCGTTTGTTTTAATATTTTCTGCGACCTGGGTTGCAAGCCCCGCATCCTTAAGTTTATAACCGCGATCCACCGTTGCTGTTTGAACATTAACAGATGAAAATTTAGAAGTTTCTGCTGATATAGCAGGCATTTGCTCATCGGATGCTGATTTTGTTAAAGCAATACCAAATCCCTCCGCGACCTGAGGGACAGACTCTTCCAGTTTACGGATATTGGAGGCCAAAACTCCTGCCTGATCATCCAAATTTGAGGCGTTGTTGGAGTTAAGGTTCATGCTATCAACATCTTTTGAACCGGCTAAAGCTTTTGCGATATTTTTATCTTTGCTGGCAATCGCATGTAAGGCAACTGCATCTTCAATCTTACCGCACTCTAAAGCATCTTTAATAAGTTCATTAAATTTTTCCGGTTGATCTTTATACTTTTCATACGCATAATTTGCTTTTATTGAAGACTTCTTAAATGTGCTGGCATTTGAATATTGATCACGCAAATCTGACTCTTCCTGCAAAATAGCTTCATCAAGTTGTGTTAAAGCGCCGTTTCTGGTTCCAAAAGATTCTAAATACTCAGCAGAAACTTTAGTTTCCAGGAATTCTAATCTTTTTGCTTCCAGCTCTGATAATTCTTCTTTATTAGCCCGTTTTTCCTGCAAATATTCTAACTCGGCTTTACCGATATTTACTCTTTTATCACCAGTATCATTTGCAAATTTAAATATATCTTCATAAGAAATGTTTATATATGAATCATCATTGCCATTAACTTTTCTAAGATGTGCTCTTAAAGCCTCTAAAGCCAAATCACCTTCTTCAACCATAGCGGCTTCAACATCTGATACCGGAAGTGAATCACGGACTTTTGCACCTGTTACTTCAAGAATACGTGCAGCCTGCTCATGTGATGGAAGCTTAGAAAAATTATTTATGCCTTCACCTGATTCATTTGCAGTCTGCAATTGTATCATTCTGCTTTCTAATAGGTCATGTTTATATTTATCAGGAACATCAAATTCATTTTTTAATTGAGCATCGTATTTTTCAATCAACTGATTTTGTTCTTCCGCGCTTAAATCATCCCAAGCTGAAAGCTCCCGTCTCTCACCTGAGCCATAAACATACATATTTTTGGCATATTCACGAACATAGACCTTATACATTTTATCTGTAGATTTAAGATCACAGAATTTTGTCATATTATAAAATCCGCCGTTGCCATTATTAAGCAAATCCTCATCAGAATTTTGTTCTGAGTCTGCTTTTTGAGCAGCGGCAGTTTCAGCCGTATCATCTGCGGATTGAACTTCAGAGTCTTTTGCTTGAGCAGCAGATTGCATTGCGGAAGTTTCTGAGGTTTTAGCTTCCGGAGTTGTTTTGGCTGTAGCTGCAACAGTGTTTGTATCTGCGGGAACAGCTGTTTCTTCTACATTTTCTGCAGCCGGAGTATTAGCGGCGGCAGAAGGTTCGGCAGATACAGCCGAATCGGGTTGTGCAACCGGTGCAGATGCAGCAGAATAGGTTTCAGTCGTAACGTCAGATTCTGCCTGAACCTGCTCAGAGGTTTTTGCAGAATTCATATCTTTTATATATTTAACCTTGTCTTCAGCAGACAAAGAGGCAAACTTAGGATCATTCATTAATTCCTGATATTTTTCAGGAGTAATCCCAAGCTCTTTAGCTGCTTTTTTCAACTCTTCACTAAAAACAGTATTTACAGAACTTTTATTCTCTCCGGTATTTGCTACTGTATGGTTTACACTGCTTGTAGATGTGGTTGTAGAGTTAATTTTTGTAGGATCATATTCGTAAGACATGGTAAAAATTATCCTCTTGTTATACTCTCTATACATGTAAAAACATGCTGCAACTATGGATTGCAGCATGTTTTATTTATTGTTACAAATGTTAATAATTTCTAATAATTTATTTTAATGTTAAATTATGTTCTTCCATATACTTGTCTTGATCTACAAAAGACTGCTGAGGAGAATAACGGACACGGGTTCTGTGAGGCACCACACCTGAGTTATTGGCAGGACTTGAAAGAATTTCACCAAGTTCCTCATAGATTTCCGGCCCTGCAGCTGTCATTGAGAATACTTTACGCTTTTCGTGGTTGACATTGTAATCATCCAAATCTCTTACAGACAACGGAATTCCATTAACATATGAGAAATATGATCCATCTTTGTATTTAACCAAACTTGCACTTTTTATCATCCCACGATTTGTAATATCACCCAATAGACTACGGGTAATTTCTATTTCTTCATAATTACTATCATCATTATCTGTACTAATTAAATTAATTTTATAATACATATCAACATTATCATATGATAATGTGCGACTCTTAATAATACGAGGATTATATGTACCTTTTAGCTGTAATGATGAATTATGCTTCATGTTGGATTGTTCCAGTCCACCTATGATTTTTTCAGTACCATCTTCATATAGAATTCTTTTAGTAGCCTGATTAATTAACGGAGCATTTTTAACTGCATTTGCGCCGAAATCATCGATAAAGCTTTGCCTTTCTCCCGGAAGTACGGCCCAGTCATTCTTTGAAAGTCTTGTATTTTGATCAGAAAATATAAATTTGTTTAAATATTGTCCAAATTTAGGGGGTACCCTGACTAGTCTATATTTACCAAGTTCGTTCCCTTTATTTCTAAATTCACGTAATGCCACAATATGGGAGCCGTCTTGTTCAGGCTCAATACAAAAGGCTTTTATCTGAGCATCCATAATTTTTTCATATCCGCCTTCCGAAATTGCATGGTAACGGATAAGAAGTAACTCTGCATTACTATCATCATCATCTGTAGTAATCTTAAACACATCAAATACATGGAATCCTTCTCTAATAACTTCAGTAGGTAAAGATTTAGTCCTTGGAGTCTGATCCAGCTGCTCTACCTTGTCTACATATGGAATATTCCCTCCGGAATTAGCGATAGAATTTCCCGGGGCTGCAACAAGCGGACTCATAGCCATAAGAACTATAACCGGAACTTTTTTCAAGCCCGATTGTGACCTTGGCATATAATCCGGCTCTGCATTATCCCGATGCTGTTTTGCTTTAAAAGAAGGTAAACTCCTTTGTGAATTAACTAAACGACTTGATATAGGTTGTATTGCCATAACTTCACATGCTCCTTATACGCATTTTGAATAAGACAATAATTCCAAAATTGCCTTACTTCATTAGATTCATTTCCCCTTTTGTTACAGATTATAACAAGTGAAATAAAATTTTTGATAATTAGTATATACTAATTTAATAATTATTTACATTTAATCAAAAGTAGCGAATTTTCGCATGTTTATGACTCTTGTAATCTTAGTTTGTTTGTTATATTTTCATGTTGTGTAATATATGTTTACAAAAAGAAGGAGAACTCTTATGAGCGAAAGAAAATTAGTTGGAACAGAAGAAATGTTCAGAAAAGCTCTTGCGGGCGGTTATGCTATCGGAGCTTACAATGTTAACAACATGGAAATTTTACAAGGTATTGCAGAAGCTGCTGAAGAAACTCAATCACCTATTATTTTACAGGTTTCAGCAGGTGCCAGAAAATATGCAAACCAAACTTACTTAATTAAATTGGTTGAAGCAGCATTAGCTACAACTACAGTACCTATCGCATTACACTTGGATCACGGTGCTGATTTTGATATTTGTAAAGCTTGTATCGACGGTGGTTTTTCATCTGTTATGATTGACGGATCAAGATTCCCGCTTGAAGAAAACATTGCTTTAACTAAGAAAGTTGTTGAATATGCACACGCTCATGGTGTTTCTGTTGAGGCTGAACTTGGGAAGTTAGCCGGAGTTGAAGATGATGTTAAAGTTCACGCTAAAGATTCAACTTATACAGATCCTGAAGAAGCTGCAAGATTTGTTAAAGAAACCGGATGTGACTCTTTAGCCGTTGCTATCGGAACTTCTCACGGTGCTTACAAATTCAAAGGTGAAGCTAAATTAGACTTTGAAAGACTTGCTGAAATTAAAAAAGCTGTTAATGATGTTGTTGGACATGATTACCCGCTTGTTCTTCACGGTTCTTCTTCAGTTCCGAAAGAATTTGTTGCTAAATGTAATAAATATGGCGGTAACTTGCCTGATGCACAAGGTGTTCCTGAAGAAATGCTAAATTACGCTTCTAAACACGGTGTTGCAAAGATTAACATTGATACAGACTTAAGACTTGCAATGACTTCAACTATCAGAGAATTCTTCATTGAACATCCTGATAAATTCGACCCTAGAGAATACATGGGACCAGGCAGAACTGCTGTTAAAGAAATGGTTATGCACAAAATGAGAGACGTTCTTGGTACAGCAGGACATGCTAAAGACTAATTAAAATTCTTTTTAATTAATAAAAAGTCCGCCTTGTTACTTTAGGCGGACTTTTTTACGGTAAACATTCCCAATATGATTTCCCGGGCTCATCAGGGCAAATGTCTGCAACTGCAAAATATGCACAAGACGCTCCGTTTTGGCTATTTGTAGAATTTTTTGAACAATAAGTTGAATTCCCCTGCATTTCCCAATGTGTATATTCTTTTGAGCCCAGTGGCAATATTTTCCCTTTAGATGTCAATGTAAAATAAAATATATCATGACCTAATGCATTGGGCCCTTTTTGAGGGCCGGTTGTGTCAAGAACTATCCAAGAATTGCCACAATTCCATATAGCGCCTATAGCAGAACCATCATATATTACGTTAGTTGGCAACCCGGCACATGGATTATAAGTACCACTTGTTTTGTTATAAGTTTTTATATCAGAATTATAAATTTTATTATAAACAAAATCACCAGTATATTTATCAACAATTTTATATTTTGCCAATAAGTCATCAAAAAACTCCGTACTCCCGCCGGGTGTATCACCGGAATATGTTGCATATGTATCGGGGGATAGAGAATAAACGGCGGTTTCTAAATTTGAATAAGCTTTTTTAAAAGATGTCTCTAAAACTTTTCGATTATATTTTTGAACAAGGCCGGGCAAAGTCATCGCAGCAACAACCCCGATTATGCCTAGGGTTATAAGAACCTCCGCTAGAGTAAACGCGACCTTGCGAGGCGAGTGGTAGGATGGTAAAAAAACTTCCGCCAGAGTAAATGCAATTCGACGAGGCGATAAATAGTATGGTGAAAAAAACTCAGCGAGAGTAAACGTGGGGACTAAGTCCCCTTTTACATGACGCATCGCTTTTCGAGATGCATAAGATATAGCTTTTTGTAGGTTGGGTTTTCTACCACAACAATATTTTAATGTTTGTCTGAAAGCCCAACCTACTTTATCTAATACTTCTTTCCCTGATACATTACAGATGGTCACACATTTTTGTCGGTGGTAAGATCCTGAAATACTCTGCGAGCACCCTCCCTTGTAAGCCTCCTTTTCGTCGGCAACAAGAGGAGCTGCGAGTTCAGGATGACATGGTGAATTTTTTATCGACCTTTTCCATATGCGTCCAACACAGTTCATTGTAGGTTGGGGTTTCACCCCAACATAATATTTATTTACATCTGATACAGAAACCTTTGAGTTGGAGAAAAATTTGAAGAAAGGTATTTTTGACAAAAACCCTTGTCTCCCTTGAGGTTCGTTACCCCCCCCCCCCCG
>CALUYU010000038.1 GCA_944325075.1 Candidatus Gastranaerophilales bacterium | reverse complement strand
AGAAAAGTATTTTTCAACAAATCCCTTTTTTTTTTTTTTTTTCCCCCCCCCCCCCCCCCCGTATGCCTTGCTATACTTGACTTTTCCATGTATTTACCTCCTTTTTCTTTTATTATATACTATTTTTTTATTTTTTCAAGTATCTGTTTTTAATTTAAGTCTCACGACTCGTAGTGCTTTCTTTTTGTGCCTCAGGCACGACATTATGACGCTGCGCTGTCAGAGACGCAAGGGAAATTGTTCTTGTTGTTGGGTTGAAAACCCAACCTACATCAACTACCGAAAATCCGCTTTCCGCTAAAGAAAAAGTTAACCGAAAAAGAAAATCCTGCTATTTTTCTTCACCGCCTGAGGCGGTGATTTGACCAATTGATTGGCTGAAATGCTTACGCATTTCCACGTTTTGACTCACTATCATGCGTATGATGACATTCCTCTACAGTTCTCAAAAACAAAACTTGGCGTCCCTGACAATTTATAAAACACACCGGCTAAAATCTTCCTTTGGAACCCTACAGGATTAAGGCAACAACAATAAACTTATCCATATAAACAGCATTCCGGAAATAATCCCAACCATTGATAAATGCCAATTACCGAATTCCCGCGCAAGCGGAAGAAGAGTATCAAATGATATATAAATCATAATTCCCGCTACAGCAGCCATCGCAATACCAACCATTATCTGCGGCATAAAGAAATGCAGCAATATCATTCCAATAATAGCGCCTATTGGTTCGCTAATACCTGATAAAGCCGCATATAAAGTTGCGTAACGTTTCTTCCCGGTTGCGTGGTACACCGGCAGAGCAACAGCAATCCCCTCAGGAATATTATGGATAGCAATCGCCAGCCCCACGGAAATTCCCAATGTCAAATCATGGGAGGCTGATAGAAATGTCGCCATACCTTCCGGGAAATTATGCACACAAATTGCAACTGCAGTAAGCAGCCCAGCGCGTTTAATTTTGTGTTCAGCGCTTACAATCTCGTCAGGATGCAAAAGATCTTCTTCATTTATATGATCAGGAATAAAATAATCTATAAGGATAGCAGTGATAATTCCTATTATAAAACCACCATAAACTACCCACTCATGCCTTTCCGGAAAACTCTGGCTTAACATTTCACTCGCAGACGGGATTATATCGGTAAATGAAAGAAAAATCATTACGCCGGCCGAAAAACCCAATCCGACAGACAACGCCCTGAGGTTATCTTTCTTTAAAACAAATGCGAATACGGAACCAATAGCCGTTGCCAAGCCGGCCAACAAGGTTATTAATAATGCTATAGCATAATTATGGGGCATTTCTTAATCCTTTATATATTTTCCATAAAAATACTACCACAAAAAAATATATATATAAATTATTCTTTTACACCGCCTTGCATAATATCATTTATGAAATATCTTTTGCCCAGCAGAAACACCCCTATAACAGGTATTGTACAAATAACAGAACACGCCAGTAAATCGCCCCATAGTGTAACTTCCCTGAAACTTCCCTTAAAAATAGCCAAGCCAACCGGTAAAGTTCTCATACTCTCAGAATTAGTAACAATTAACGGCCACATAAAGCTATTCCATGTTGTCACGAAAGTAAACAATGCAAGCGTAACCACAGTTGGTAATGCAAGAGGAAGCGCAATTTTAAAGAAATTTTCAAACAGATTGCATCCGTCTATTTTTGCGGCCTCTTCCAGTTCCTTTGGAAAACCTAAAAAGTACTGACGCATAAGAAATATCCCGAACCCGCCAAACATGCCAGGCAAAATCAAAGCAGAATATGTGTCAATCAAATGAAGTTCCCTCATTAAGAAAAAAAGAGGAATTATATTTACCTGAGGAGGTACGAGCATAGTTATCAAAATAATTAAAAATAAAACGTTTCGTTCGGGAAATTTTAATCTTGCAAATGCATATCCGGCCATAGATGCAAAGACAACCTGGCCAATGGTAGTTATTAAAGCAACAAGCAGGCTGTTAAAAAAGTATCTGGAAAGAGGTATTTGCTCAAAAACATTTTTATAATTATCCAGCGTTAAACCTTTATAAAAAAAATTACCGGCTTGGGAAAAAATCTCATTATCAGGTACAAATGATAAATTTAACATAACCAAAAACGGATACAGCATGCTTAAGGCCATAAGTATTAAAGTCAAATAACCAAAATATAGAGGGAATTTTTTCATAAGACAATTTTATAATAAAAATATCCCTGCAAGCAATAATAAAAAAAACAAGAATCCGGCGTATAATTCAACGGGTTACTAAACAAGATTATCCAGGTATTCCTTATTATAATTAAAAGTATCGGCTGTTGCAACTATAGAATAAACCGGCTTTCCGGCAAATACGTTTTGAGCAGCGTTATAAATATCACTTACGGTAATTTGATCTATCAAATCAAGATACTGATTTTCTCTTGAGATACCGTAATATGTATCCAATCCTGCCATAAGAGTATCGTTTTTACCGCTCGTACGCTCATTTGCCGACAAAATAGCATTTTTTATCGCAAGTTTTGCACTATTCAACTCTTGTTCGGTAACCCCGTCCTTCTTTATTTTTTCGACATGGTCTTTAAATCCGTTAATTGATTTTTGCAAATTATCAAAACTTTTTTCACCGGTTTCTTTATTATCAGTTGTAGTACCTATAGTAAGTCCCAATACACTGGTATTACCTTCATTTCTCAAAACAGAACGGACAGAATATGCCAGTTTTTGTTTCTCACGCAAATCATTAAATAATCTTGAGGATGGGCCGCCGCCAATAATTGTATTTAAAAGCTCCACAGCTGCATTATCTTTTAAATTTCCGTTATCTTTAAATTTATATGCCATAACTATTTTTGCCTGACTTTTATTATCAATCTCTTTAAGAATCTTTGTTTCAGTCTGCGGAGTATAATTGTCATTTATTTCATAATTGTATGGTTTTACACTATTAAAGCTTGATATACCAGCAAACACTTTATTTCTAAGTTCCGGATTCTCTTTGAACGGAGCAGAGATAACAACACGCCCTTGGGAATTGTCCATAATATCCGAATATAATTTTTTTACATCCGAAAGAGTCAGAGTCTTTAATCCCTCTAAAATTTCATCTTCAGTAAAATTTATTCCTTTGAATAATTCCGGGGAAAGTTTTTGCCAAGGGGATTTTTCCGCCCTTAACAGATTGTCCTTGAGATTTTTTACGGCTTCATCAAATGCCCCCTGCGTAAAACGAGGATTTTGTATAATTTCTTTTACAGACGCAACAGCCTTATCAATATCATTAGATTCAAATGCAGAGTATGAATATATTCCATGAACTCCTGAAGATACACCTGCATCTATCCCATCTTCTTCCAGCTTACGCAAAATTTCATCTATTGTCTTGTTCATTGAACCTTCTTCCGAAAGGATCATGTTCAGGACATAATATGCAGCCGGGTTTGAAGTTTTAACCGGTTTAGATGTTTCAAAATTGATTTCCATTACTGATAGAGGATAAGGGCTCTCATTTAGGACCACTCTAAAATTATTTTGAAGGTTGTACTGTTTTACGTTTTCAAGACGAACTGCCTGCTTTTTTAATGCGCCGGTAAAAGTTAAATCTTTTGCTTTATTATAATTATCTATGATAGATTTTTCATTTACCTGGCCCGGATGAAGAACTGTTATCGCTGTTTTGTTCAGATTGAAATATTCTTTTGCGGCCTTCTGCAAATCCTCCGGGGACATCTCATCTATAATTTTTTCATATTCATTTAATGAGCTTATGTTATCCTCAAGCATTGCAGCTCCAATGAAATTATTGATTGCAAAGGATGATTCAAACATTTTTGTAAAATCTTTCTTCAACTCACGTTTGATAATTTTTAACTCATCTTCTGTAATCGGTTTATTTTGGCGCTTTTGAATCTGCTTATAAATTAATTTAAGCATTTTTTCAACATTATCTTCACTAACATCAGCCATAATCATCAATGCCCGTGGTGCTTCCGGTTTCGGAAGTATTTTTTCTCCGACACATTCCACTCCCGCATTAAGAGATTTGAATGCATACTCAGCCTCGCTTGATTCAAACATAAGGCGGGAAAGTGCCTCGGAATAAATCCGCCCCTTAGTATCATTGTTTGCAGGCCCTACAAAACCCATAGTTATATAAGGAGTTTTTGTTTTATCGGAAATTATATCCTGACGGGCAGTGTGTGTTATTGGATTTAGCTGCTCAAAATACCTTCCGGAAGGAATTTTCTTATTAGAAGAAAAATACTTTGAAAGCAGCTTCATAACGGATTCAGGCTCAACTTCGCCTGACACAATAGTTACCATATTTGCAGGGTAATAATTACGATTGAAATAATTAACAACATCCTCTCTGGTTAAGTTTGTAATATTATCTGTTGTTCCGGCTATCACATCATTTGAGGAAGTATTTATATTAAACAATGCTTTAAGAGTTTTATTATAAGCAATATTTTCCGGATTTGAAGTAATCATATTTATTTCGGAATTGACAATTCCCTTTTCTTTTTCAAGCATTTCTGATGCAAACCTCGGAGTTTCAAGCATAGAGGCATGAATTTTTATCTTTTTCTCCAGGTCACCGTCGTTTAATAAATGAGATGAAATAAAATAATTTGTTTCTGCAAGTCCTGTACTGGCATTTGTATTTGCTCCCATTTGGTCAGTTGTCCGGAAGAATTCTCCGGCCTCAAGGCCTTCTGAACCGTTAAATAAATTGTGTTCTATATAATGGCTTATACCTCTTATGTTGTCATTTTCATTCATAGACCCTGTATTTACATAAGTTTTTAGAACTGTTTCACCCTCTTTAGGCAATATAACAACTCTCTGACCATTTGAAAGCTTATAGAAATACGCCTTTAGTCCATATGGAAGGTTTGCCTCACCCATTTTTGAATATGGTATAGGAACTTTTACACCATAATCGTTTAAAGCCGGTGATATATCCGATACTTGAGCTCTTTTAAGGTTATTATTTTGCGGGACATCAGTCTGAGACTTTGGCCCCTGATTTATACTACCTATTTGAACGCTATAATTTCCTTTTATACCATTTATAGAATTAGACATATTTTCCCTACTTATATATTAAAACATATAGTTTCAGAAAATTGCCAGAGTTTATGTTAAATTTTGTAAATTTATTTTTTTAAAAAAAGCAATTTTTAAAGTAAAAAAAACTTTATTTAAATATAAGGAAATGAGGATTTCAGTTATGAAAGAACAAGAATTAAATACAATGATGTCAGTAGTGTCCGATCCAATCTGTAATGTTTATAAAATTAACAACAGAAAAGATCTTGAAGAAATACAACGTATTATCAGAATTTTTAAAATTTCAGAGGAACAGCATAACAAACATGCAATGTTGTCTATCAAGAATCTTGCGACATTCAGATTAGTTCTTAGTAACAACTAAATCCAATTTTGATACAAAAGTTTAAACGGTTTTGAGTACTCAAAACCGTTTTTGTATTTTTTATAAAAATTAAGAAAAATAATTAATTATAGCCGGCACAAAAACGATTAGCCCCACAACAATTGCAATAAAGGTCGCAAACATTACGGCCCCGGCCGAAATATCCTTAGCCATACCGACAAGGGTTGAATATTTGTTATGAAAAACAGCATCGAGAGAAAACTCTATAGCTGAATTAAACATTTCAAATCCAACAACCAAGCCTATTGTAAGAAATATTAGGCATAACTGCTCCGGAGTTAAATCAAGCACGACACCGGTTAATAAAGCAAGAGTTCCGGCAAGGAAATGTATTCTGATATTCCTCTCACTCTTCAATACTATTCTTAATCCCTTACGCGCATTTTTAAAAGTTCTACGAAATCCTTGTGTTTTAAATTTTGTCATACCCCACAGCCTTTAACGCTTTATTTTGTAACCCTATAACAAAATTATAATCCGCTTCATTTTGGTGGTCAAATCCAAGTAAATGCATTATTCCGTGACTTATTAAAAAAGCAAGCTCATACTCTTTTGTAACACTCTTTTTCCCAGCCTCTTCCATAACTTTATCCAGCGCAATAATAACTTCTCCAAGGTTAATCTCTCCGTCAAAAATAAATCTCTCCTCGGGCTCTGTGTCAGCAAAAATTGCGAAAGTTATTATATCTGCCGGGTAATCCTTTTCCCGGTACTCTTTATTTATTTCGTGTGTTTTGGCCCCGTCGCAATAGAGAAAATCAAATGAAACAGTATCATATTCATAACCGGTCAAACAGCAGCCTTCCTGAATTTCCGGTTCTGACAGATAAAATTTCAATATTTTTTTTGCTAAATTATTAAAATATTTCTGATCAACATCCCAGCCGTCATAAATATTTTCGCTAAAAATATTTATTTTAGCCATTATTTTCCTCATTAGTTTTTTTGCTGTTAGGGTCTTCCAACTGCTTTATTTTGTTCTCTAAATCTTCATCAAGCATTTTAGACGGAATATTTATTTTATTATTCTTCAATTTTTCGTCCAATTCCTGATACTTAATACGTTCATGCTGCATTCCGCGCAAAATTCTGCTAAAGGTTGCTGCAATAACTTTTATATCATGCAAAGTTAGAGGACTATCTGAAAGCTGACCGTCATTCAGACGTTCTACAATAATTTTATCAATAATATTTTCTATATCCTCAGAAGTCGGATTTTTAAAGGACCTTACCGCCGATTCAATAGCATCCGCAAGCATAAGTATAGCCGTTTCTTTCATATTAGGTTTTGGCCCGGGATATCTAAATTGCTCTTCCTGAACATTTTCAACTCCTTCTTCCTTTACGGCCTGATTATAAAAATAACTTACAAGGCCTTCGCCGTGGTGCTGGAGAATAAAGTTGTTAATAATTGAAGGTAGTCCGTATTTCTTAGCAAGTTCAACACCATCCTTTGGATGTGCTGTAATCAACATCTTACTCACACGAGGATTATGGTTTTTATGAGGGTTGTCAATTCCAAAATAGGATTGATTTTCAATAAAGAAAAGCGGTCTCTGCAACTTTCCTATATCATGGTAAAAAGCCCCTACTCTGGCCAAAACCGGATTTGCCCCGATAGCCTCGGCTGCCGCCTCACATAAATTAGACACCATTAAGCTATGGTGGTATGTACCTGGCGCGTCTCTTAACAAAGTTTTCAACAAAGGCTGATTATGATCAGCAAGTTCTGCTAAGCCGTACGGTGTAATAATATTAAACATTCCTTCAAACAAAGGAATTACCCAAAATACGATCATAGAGCTTATAATACCGTTTAATACAATATAAGTACTGTCTCTGAGTATCAGCATATTACTTACATCTATTAAACATTTTTCCAATATATAAATACTCAACACAATCAGCAATCCGGCTGCCGAAATTATGAAACCGGCTTTTATCAGGTCAAATCGTCTGGAATAACGGATTTGTGAGATTGTAACCATTGCAATTAAGCTTAATAAAAGGAATGTTACAACAAACTGTGCAGGATATTGAACGCCAACAGCAAGCACAGCAATTAATACAGTAGTTGCGACAAAAGCCACACGAGGGCTTGTAAAAATAGACAACAGAATTACATACGCCGGAATTGGCAATATATATGGTGAAAAACCCGTTGGCATAACAACGGCAAAACACGCCAGTAAAATTGACAAAAAAGCCGATACCGAGAAATATCGCGGAGCCATAAACTGCTTTTCAAAATATTTCATATAAGCAATGTAGATGAATGTAGCAAGAACAATTAAAGCAAAAAGTGCAAGTAATCCCTGCCAGTTCAATTCATAAACATTATACCCTGCCTGCCTCAGGGCATCCCGCTTTAATTTTGTTACCGGTTCTCCCTCAAACACAATTTTATCACCCTTTTGAAAGGTTGTTTCATACGGTTTAACAGAATTTTCCGCATTTTTACGGGCTATTTCAGTCGCAAATTCGTCAATAACCAAATTCGGGACAAGAATTTGGCTCAATAATGATGTTATGACGGTTATCTGGCGTTTTGAAACATTTGAGACAAGGTTCTCTGAGATTATTTTTGTAATGTTATCATTTTCAAAGTCCTTCTCGGAAATCCCGGTTCGCAAAATATTACTCAACGTCATGTTCGATTTGTCAAATACTTCTCTCAAAGTAGGTTCATCTGCTTTTAGGAAGAAATTAATTACGAAATTTTTGGTTGACTGTTCTGATATATCAAACAAAAGAGAAAGTTCTTCAAGCTTAACATTTGGTTCAACCTCTTTTTTTCGTATCTGAAGGATAGATGTTTCCAGAGTTTCCAGATTGTTCTTTATAAAATCGTCTTCCGCGGTTGTATAAACCGGGTCAACTCTCTGGGCCACTTCTTTTTTATGCTGTTCGGTTCTTTTAACATCTATAACCGTTAAAGTTTTTTGCGCAATAATATCTTTTTTGCTTATACCATTTTCTATCACACTCTGAAAAAAGAAATTTTGAGAAGCAACTATTGCAGTCATAACAACTGTAAAGCATATAAAACTTGAAATTTTCAGCATAGTTGAAGAAAATATAAAATCCTTAATTTTACTTAAAATCTTTAAATTAACCATAAATCACCTTAAATTATTTATAATTATAAACTTATTTTAAATCATAAGAGTTTTTTTGCAACCCATCCGACTTGATACGTTTTTGAATATCTTCCAACAACTTGCGATTAATAGAAATCAATTCCGCTAATACGGCTATAAGTCCTGTCTGCACACCTGAAAGGAGAAATACAGACGCAAAAATCAACGATTGTATATGCCCCTTGCCGTCCCCAATTAAGAAAAAGTATATAAAACGAATGCTCAGAACTAATCCAAACAGCATAAGTATTGCCCCGCATATTGCAAAAAATCTAAACGGCCGGTATACAATAAACATCCTTAGCATAGTAAATATAGAGCGGGCAATATACACAAACATATTTTTAAAAAGACGCGACTTTCTAAGCTCTGGATTAACACCAATATCAACACATTCGATATTTAGCCCCTTGGCCTTGGCCTGAATTATTGTTTCAAGAGTATAAGAATAATTGTCAAATATATTCAACTGAATTGCGGCATTTCTTGAGAAAGCACGGAAACCGCTCGGGGCATCTTTTACATCTGTGGAACTTAAAAGACGCATTACACTTGAACCTAGTTTTTGAAGAAATTTCTTTAACGGGGAGAAATGTTTTATTTTGGAAACCGGTCTTGAGCCAATTGTAATATCTGCCCGGTTATTAATAATTGGTTCAATAAGTTTTCCAATATCCGACGCACAATATTGATTATCAGCATCTGTGTTAACGATTATATCCGCACCCATTTCAAGAGCCTTATTTAATCCGGCAACAAAAGCTTTTGCCAAGCCTTTATTTGTACTGAAACGAACAAAATTTTTAACACCAAAAGATTTAGCCTTTTCAACTGTTTTATCAGTTGAGCCGTCATCAATAACCAATATTTCTATTTCATCAATTCCGTCAATATGCTCCGGCAATTCCGATAATGTTACCGGCAAAGACTCTTCTTCATTAAAACATGGTATTTGTATAACAAGCTTCATCTATACTTCCTTTATAATTATTATATCATAAACAAGAAAGTATCAACCGACTAAATCTTTTTAAAACTATTCAAAAGATTTCCGCTTGAGGTACCTGAAACATTTTCAGAGTGTCCGGCTTTAACATTTTTATGCTTATTATCTTTTGGATTACAATGCTTGGAAGGGTCATATGTATTTTTTGTTTCACTGTCTACACAGTTGTCATTGGTATTTTTATTCATCTTTTTCTCTACTATGCCGGCAAGCGGTGTTGCAATAAACGGAACAATGATACGTTTACCAACGGTTGTTGCGGCAATAAGAGATGTTAACGAGCCAAATGCATCACAAACTTCGCCTTTATATTTATTTAAGGCCTCATTTACTGCCCGCTGAGAAACATTTTTATATTTATCAGTATTTTTTAATATCGCGTAAATCATTTTAGATGTATTACGATCAAATTTCTTACCTAAGATACGGTTAAACATTTTGGATTGAATGAGCTTATTGGAAATGGTCATATGCATAAGTATTTGGGCAAGTATCATTAACCCGCCGTTTGTAAGGTCTAAAGCTGCAACGAACTTTCTTTTATCATCCGGGATACTTTTATTATTTAAACTTTGATTTACATACATATAGCAGCCGACACCATCTTTTAAAATAATTGAGGCAATACTTATACCATCAATTATCCTTCTGTTATTAAGCCGGTAGCTGCCATAGCCAGCTTTCATTGGACTGCATTCTGATAATTTTACGAATGGTTTAACAAAACATGACTGATATAATTTTGAAATACCTGAGGTAATTGGATTTACTGAAACCATCATGCCACCTCAGCTTTCTTTGGAGCCTGAGCCACCAATTTTGAAGATTCATTCTGATGCTTTTTGTTTGAAAGATTAGGGAAGAACACATCCATAAACCGTGGATAAATCCAGTTCAACAACGTACACGTAAATGGAAGAATTGCCAAAGAAACAAATACACCTACAATCTGCTTATAGCATTTCATATGGGCATTAGTCCTTGATATTAATTGTTCTGCAACTTCTCTTGCAAAATCTTTATTTAAACTGCTTTGTTCTATATTAAGCAAATTCTTTTGGGCAGTAATCTGCGCTTGTAAATCTTTAATTTTGGATTGTTCTGTAATGGACCTTTTCAGTGTTTCGTAAAACTTTTGAGACTCTTTTAGGGCATTAATTTCTTTTTCTACACTTGCAGCTACCAGCTTGGAGACCTCTGCATCTGAATTTACTTTGGAATATTTCTTCACATGCTCAAGCATTTTATTAACTTTATCGTTTAATGCTTGCTTAACGCTGGTAAAAGTTTGAGCCGTTTTCCGTCCGTTGCTTTTCTTGGACCTGTTTTGAATTTCTCCAAGAATTGCTATCATTTCACTGGAATTTTTATCTTTACGCAATTTGTTAATTTGTTCAGATATATATGAATTTATTTCACTTATACTTCCGGCCTTTTTAATTTTTTTGCGCAACTCTGTTAAAATCTCATTTGCCTGCTGGTTATGCGTTCTATAATACTGGCTTCTTATAGTCCTGCGTTTAACAGTTTGTTCAATTTCTTTCATTGAATCCAAATCAGCTTTGGCCAGATTATCTATTGTTTCTTCAAGTAAGTTTCTATATTCTGTTCCGCTGATTTTTCTGCTGCTGCCGTCTGCCAACCTGTAATTTACGGTACTTTGTTCTTTCAAGTCTTTTATCAAAGATTCCTTTTGCTGCTTTTTGAAGTTTGCAGCATACTGCTTTATCTGGTTTTTGGTAGCGTTAGGATACTGGCGTTTCATAAGTTTTTCTACATAATAATTATCCATAAATAAAGTTTTACTCAGCTCTTCTCCAAAAACACCTTTATTCGCCCAACTATCAAATATTTTATAAAATGGTGCGGTCAAACCTGCTTGCGTTGCGACCGCAAGAACAGCCGAAATTGGCTGTCTCCATGCTGAATATGTTCTTGTGTCTTCATCCGAATCCGACAGAAAATTATATTTTATAAATATCGGTGCAACAATACCTGTACCAATCGCGTTTATTATAATATTCTGGATTTCTCCGCCATGAGAACCGAGTTTTTTGAGGGCCCTGACGGATCTTGGTAATAGCGCTTCAACAGCATCTCTCAGAGCTGTTGACGGGATTTGTGAAACAGAAGGTTTTCCGGTAAATGCCGGTTGTGAATGAGATTTGCTTATTCGTTCACTATTAGCATTATACTGATGTCTATAACCTATTTCATCTACCTTTATCATACACTTACCACTCACACCTTCCATATATATATACGTTTAAACAAAATAAAAATTGCGTATTTTAAGTTTATTTATTAAGTTTTGTAAACCTAACAAGGCTCCAGTCTCCTGCACGCTCAAACCTTGTTACTGAAAGGTTTTTAGATAAGGTTAAAAATACATGATTTTTAATATACGAGAAAATCATGTACATAATTGGTGTCTTTTGATAAAGATATGGATCATTTGAAATTTTATTCAAAACCTCCGGAGGATAGAAAGAAACACTGTCCGATGAAATAACAATAACGCTCTGATTTTGTTTCAAATTATTTAGAACATGCTTATCAATTTGAGCTTCCAGATACCCGGATTTTTTATTTTGAAACATGTCTTTATACAAATTTTTACCATCAGAGACAACATCCTGATAAGTTACATCCGGCGCCAAAAACATAGGGAAAGTGCCTTTATCTATAGACATAACATTATAAGATGAAAAATCAATATATTTGGTAAAACGTTGATAAGGATAATATTCTAAAAGAATAACATCGCCACTTTTGGGCTGTGCACGGCGTATCATATCAGCAACAATTTTATGTCCCTGAGGACGCGGCATTTTAGGAGCTGAAACCGGGCTTAGAATCAAGTATGTTAAATTAATTGCGCAAAATATCGAAATTAATATATTCCCGATAAACTTCTTATTAAAGGAATCCACGCCGTACGCCGCTAAGAATATTAATATAGGATAAATTTCTATTGAATATTTGGTTATAAATACCAGGCGCCCGGCAATTGCAGCGATTACCAACACACACACAAATCCTACAGAAGAAGCCAGAAGCAGCGTATTAGTCCTATTTTTAATTATAGATTTTATAATTAAGAACAGAGCAATTAAAGCCGGGACAGTAGTAAAGAATACAAAACTTAAACTATGTACATAGAAAAACTTATCCGGCGCATTAACCAAATTTGTCAACACCGGAGAGAAATAATCAGTTAGTAGAAACCCTATTTTAGAAATAGAAAAACTTCCCCACCACTGTGAAAACGACTTAGTCGTAAAAATAGAACTAATTAGCGGAACAGAAAGGACTGCCAGCACTCCAATACTCAGCCATATTACAGAAAGCTGCTTTTTATACTCTTTAAAAAGTAATACGCTGAGAGCCGCAAGCTGAAAAAATACAAATACAAAACCTATTGTATGGGTAAACATTATAAGAAAATCAAATAAAATTAAACCGCCAAGATTCGTTGCGCACTTATTATTAAGAAATTTTATAAAATAAAGCAACGAAAGAGCCGAAAACAAAAATAAAACGGAATACAAACGGACTTCCTGTGAATAATATATTAGAAAAGAACTTATAGAAGTCATTAATGCTGCAATCAGCCCGATTTTTTTATTTTTCTGAGCTCCTACAAAATACATCACGATGATTGATAAAACACCAGCCGCAACTGAAGATAACCTTAAAAGAAGATCACTTTGCCCGCCCCAGGCCATAAATGCTTTTAAATATAAATAGTAAAAAGGCATATGGCACTGAGCCTTAAGTTCAGTCAAAAAACCGCCGCCGAAAGGATGAGAAGCTACAAACCAGGAAATATATTCATCATTCCAAAGACCTTCAGGCTTATCAATCCCAACAAGTCTTAATATAATCCCCAAAACAGTTATAAAAAATAAACCGACCATGATATCTCCCATAAACTATACATACATGCTTATGTTATCATGAAAAACTATTATTGGAAATTAGATTGAATAAAATAACCTGGATTAAAATATTTTAAAATGGTCTGGTTTGATTGAGTTTCATTCTTAATTCCCTAAAACGGGTAATATCTTCCTGAGACTTGCCGGAATCCTTAAATACTGCTTGAGCAGACGGATGAACCATTAATACATAATCCATATGAATTTCCAGAAAATTATATTTTCTAGGGGCCTGATTACCGTTTCTAGGATATATCTCTGCATTGGTAACAGCCAAAAATCTTCTTTCGCGGTCATTCAATAAATCCGTTAATTCGCGGTTTGTGTTTGTATATTTTGAAACATGAACGATTCCTTTTATATCATGATCCACTGTTAAAATACTTACTTCTATAGGGACTGTATCAATATTTTTAGCCATTTTTATTTCCTTAATTTCTCTTCTTTATTGTAATTAGTATATAACATTTTACCGGCGTTGTCTATACAGCAAAAAAACGAAACAACTTTAAAAGAATTTAGATTTTATCAATTCTTTTGCTCATTCTTGTTCCGTAAACTTCATGCACATCTTCAACAGCCAAGAAAGACTTCGGATCAATTTGTTTAATTATCTCTTTCATTTTACTCATTTCAAGACGGGATGCTACACAGAATACAATAGTTTTTTCCTTATTTGAGTATCCGCCGATTCCATGAATATATGTTACTCCGATATCAAGATCCTCAATAAGAGTTTGTCCGATTTCTTCCCATTTATCACTTATAATTCTAACAGCTTTCGAACCGTTCAAGCCCTCAAGCACAACATCTATTACCCGGTATGCAATAAAATAAGTTAAAATTGAATACATTGCGCTTTCCCATGTTAAAACCAGCCCGGCAACAACGTAGATAAAAATATTAATTCCCATAACAATTTCACCCACTGAAAACCCGAATTTTTTGGATAAGACAAGCGCCATAATTTCAGTCCCATCAAGAGAACCTTCATTTTTCAATACAAAACCAACCCCCGCACCGAGAATTATACCACCGAAAACGGTTGCCAGCAGTAAATCCTGGGTTACGACAAAATGTATATGATGAAATATATTTGTTGCTACAGCAAGCATTGAAACAGCAAAAAAAGTTTGTAAAACAAAATACTTACCAAGCTTTGTAAACGCCAGGCATATAAACGGCAAATTTATTATAAAAAGCATTAAACCAAGATTAACTCCGGTAACATAGTTTAAAATCATTGAAATACCAACTACACCGCCGTCGATGATTTTATTGGGGACCAAAAAACATTCCAATGCAAACCCTGCAACAAAAGCTCCAAACGTCAAAAATACGGTTTTTTGTATAATTTGTGAAAAGGTTAATTTTTTTTTAGCTGTACTATCAGGCATTTTAATTTCCTTTTTCATTACTCTTACGTATCTGGATAAAATTATTTAGATGAAAAATAGTCTTTTTCTCGGAATTTTCATTTTGGGTTTTATACCCGAGTATTTTTTCCAAATCTGCTTTAAGAGTAGTTAAATCTTCATATTTTTTCAACGTTCCATCCAAAGTTATAGAAACATCACCGGTTTCTTCAGAAACAACCAGACATGCAGCATCGCTTGTTTCAGACATACCTATAGCAGCCCTGTGTCTGGTACCGTATTTCCAGCTCAATTTAGGATCTTCGGTAAGCGGCAGCAAAACTCCGGCCGATATTATTTTGGCATCATTTATAACAACTGCACCGTCGTGTAAAGGAGTATTTGGATGGAAAATAGTCAAAAGTAATTCCGTTGACAAATCAGCATTAAGTTTAGTTCCAACGTCGTAATACGTATTGCTCAAATCCTTTTGGAAAACCATTAATGCTCCGGTATGGGTCTTGGATAAAAACTTTACTGCTTCTATTAGTTCTTTAATTACATCAATTTTTGGGTCGCCTTCTTTTTTATCGTTATTACCAAAAAACCTTGTAAAAATATCTGCCTGGCCTAAAAATCCCAAAAACCTTCTAAGTTCAGGCTGGAATATTACAATTAAACTTAAGGATATTAAAGTTACTATTGACTTCAAAAACATCCCTAAGATTTTTAAATCAAGTCTAACAAGAATTTCCGAAAATACCCACAAGAAAATGAGAAAAAATATACCTTTAACAAATTTTTCAGACTGAGAATCTTTTATAAATCTTTTATAAAAGATATATAAAAGTGCTACAATTATGGCAATTTCAATTATATTGGTCCAGCTTAATGACCAATCCATAGTTCCTAATTGAAATTGTAAATATGACAAAATATCGTTAAACATTTTTTCTCAGCCTATCCGGAATTATATCGTGGGAGATTAAATCACTTAATGACTCTCTCCTTACTATCATATCAAATTGAGAATTATTTACAAGTACCATCGCCGGTTTTTCTACTCTGTTATAATTTGAAGCCATTGAATAATTATAAGCCCCGGTATTAAACACGCATAAAATATCACCTTCTTCAATTTCAGGCAATTTAATTCGCGGAATTAAGATATCACCGCTTTCGCAAAAACGGCCGGCGATTGTAACATTTTGTAAACTTTCCTCCTCAGGTTTATTAGCAATTTGCGCTGAATACTCTGCTTTGTACATACTTGGGCGGGCATTATCTGACATCCCGCCGTCAACAGCAAAATAATATTTACCTTTTGGAACCTGTTTGGAACTGCCAAGAGTATATAAAGTTACACCGGCATTTGAGACAATACTTCTACCGGGCTCCAGGAAAATTGTTGGAGGTTCTATTCCGTATTTTGCAATTGAGTTTTCAAGACTGGTTATTATAACATCAGCAATATCATAGACAGAAGGAGGGAAATCTTTTTCAGTATATTTAACACCTAAACCTCCGCCTATATTAATTTCGTTGAGATTCAAACCATATTTTTCATTTATACGTACAAGTTCTTTTACAAGAATTTCAATTTCATCATGATAGACTTGTGTTTCAAAAATTTGGGAACCTATATGCGCGTGAATGCCGTGGAGATTTAAATTAGAATAACGACCAAGTATTAAATCAACTGCCTCATCTATCTGGGTAAGATCAAAACCAAATTTTGAATCCAAATGTCCGGTCTGAATATATTCGTGAGTATGACATTCAATTCCGGGAGTAATTCTCAATAGAATATCAGCAATTTTATTTTTACTTTTTGCAAGTTCATTCAGCAGAGAAAGTTCCAGAAAATTATCAACAGAAAACCTTCCAACCCCTGTATCTAGTGCAAGGATCAATTCATCAACGGACTTGTTATTCCCGTTAAACAAGACACTTGACATATCAACACCGGAATTATGAACAGTGTAAATTTCGCCGCCGGAGACAACATCAAATCCAAACCCTTCACTTGCAATAAGCGCCGTTGTAGCCATTGTACAAAGAGCTTTTGAAGCAAACATCAGCTTAACATTTTTATAAGATGAAAAAGCCTTTTTATAATCACGGCAAATCTCTCTTATTGTATATTCATCCAAAACATACAAAGGCGTTCCAAAGTCTTTTGCCAGTTCAATTAAATCACATCCGCCAATTTCAAGATGTCCGGACTCATTTGTTTTACATGTAAGCGGTTTTATAAACTGGTTGGTACTTTCAGACATCTGGACTCCTATTTCTTAATATCTGAAATAATTATAACACAAAATTACTTAATCAGAATTTATATTTAGAAAATCTTAAAATCTTTAAATTTTTGTTGAGGATGCCGGCTACAAAGGGCCTTTAATGAGTCATAACAGCCAAAACCATCAACAAAGAAAACCATACCATTAGATTTCTCGCCTGATAAAGTCGGAAATAAAAGCATTCAGTTTTATCCTCAACAATCTTCTGCCAGTTGTCAAGCGGGTAATTCCACCACCTGATTGGAGGGAGAAAATTTTTATCTCTTATATACATTTGCATAGATACATAAAGTAAAATTGCAAAAGGAAATGTCAAAGACGGCAGAACATAAAAAAGATTTCTTGAAATATAGGCCAGAATAAAACACATCACATATCCGAAACAATACAAAACTAAAAGGAAACGTAAAGCTTTATACTTATTTCCAAACCGGCAGCAGAGAGTTTTTTTATCCGCGCAAACATCCCCATCATAATCAAGAAGATTATGTGTGTATAAAAGTCCTACAGTAAAAGCGCCTACAGCCATGGAAAGAACAAAAACTTCTATAGATAAGCTGCGGCACATAACAAAATAAACACCTTCAAAAAGCAACGGGCCAAAAGCTAAACCTACAGCCAGTTCACTAAGTCCGTTTGAGGACCAAAATGCATATGTTAAAGTAATAATTCCGCCTGCCAGTGCAAGAAAAATAACACCTATTCCGCATTTTAAAGTTAAAATAACACCAATAACAAAAGCTATTGAGCAATATATTATAACAACTGCAAGCAGTTCATTTAAAGAAGCCTCACCATTTTTTATATAAGCACACTTTGTCTTGACAGTATTTTTGATAAATTCCTCATTCTTACAAAGAGTTTTATAATCAATGTAATCATCAAATAAGTTTGTCGCAAGATGTGCCGCAGAAATACCGACAAGTGCAAGCAATCCATTAATAACATTCCCGCCTTCTTTTAGTGAATAAACAAAAATTACTATCCAGGACATAAAGGTCATGGGCAACGAAAAAAGTCTTGAATTATTAAGCCAAAATATTATTTTATTTTTCATACACAAAATTATTACATAAAAATAAAGCGGCAGGAATTAGCTGCCGCATTTTAGTGGAGGATAACTTATATTTTAATTTAATGTGAAGTATGGGATATTACCATGTTAAAAACCTTATTGCAGCAGCAGTATTTGCCGCGGCGTTGATGACATTTGCTGCCGTGTTTACTCCAGCGTAAACCGGATTTTCCCGAATAATAACCTTGCCATTTTCATCACCGGAGATGTAAACTGCTTCATAAGGATAATATGAGTATGAAGTAGAATACACTACCGGGTAAGTTCTATAGTAATAAGGACGATAAACCGGATAAACCAAAGGTCTATAGTGGTATGGCCTTGGCATAGGTGGTCTGTGAACAACGTTATGGATCGGAGGACGCTTTACCGGAGTCATTGAAACCGGCGGTCTTGGATTAATCCCGGGATGATGCATAGGAGGTCTTCCCGGTGAGTGCATTGGCGGCCGGCCAATAGTATTCATCGGAGGACGCCCCATGCCGCCTGGTCTTGGCCCAATATGTCCGGGAGGAACTGCAAGCGCTGTCGTTCCTACAAGAAATATTATGCTTAACCATATAAATCTTTTACCTAACATGCACACGCTCCTTTACTAACCTCTATTATACTAACGATGTAGTAACATAAATTGTTCATTTTTTCATTAAATGTAAAGAAATATTAATTGTTCAGCAAGTGTCAAAAAGACACTACATAAGGGTTTTAGAAATATTTTGTTTAGACGACAATAGAAAATCACATAAAAAACTTGCCAAAACTCAAAAAATATACTACAATTGTAACATAAGCTTAGATATTTGGCTAAAATCATACTTACTCTTAAATGACTTTACAAAGTAAAAGCTACGAAAACTCCTAAATGTTTTAAAAATTAAACCATCCATCGGCTCCCAAAAGGGGCCTTTATTTTTATATTAAGGTTTAACTCCGGACTATTATTGTATTTTCAACAATAATTAAGCATGGCAAATTATTATTTGTTTAAGTTTTATTGTAGTATAGAAATTTTCAGAATAAACTATAAACAAAGGAGATAAAAATGAGAATTTCGGCTGTAGTAAATTTTCAAATACCGCAAATAAAATCATGTAAAAAGGAAAATAGTAACATGACCTCAAATTTGCACTTTTGCAGCAATGATACATTTCATAGAGGATCCATTATTGAAACAGAAATCAGCAATTTGAAAGAAAATATTGAAAACAATCTTGATCCTTATAGAGACAAATATAGTGAAAAATATAAATTAACCGGTCTAATCGGCTTCGATTCCCAGGAAAAGCTAAAGCTGGTTCAGGATTTTGAACAGAAACTATTCCAGAAAAATTTTAATTATATGGATAATCCGGTTTTTAAAAAGGTAGAAAGGGTAACCGATTTATATAAAGAATACCAAAACAACATAAGAGAATTTGAAAATAACGCGAAAATAGCAGAAAATAATAAATTTATATCAACTCCTGAATTAAAAGATGCAATAGAGAAGCGCCGTTTAAAAATGTACAGAGACCAAGAAGAATTTGAAAAAATAAAGCCTCTTTATGATGTTTCTGTGGAAACACAAAGAGAAATCGCGAAAGATTTGGAAGATTTAAATTCGAAAAAACCTTATGAATTTGTTAATGGCATAAAGCAGCTTAACGAACAAAATAAAGGGGCAATATTTTTTATGCTGACATCAGGATATCCGGAAATGTTAAAAATATATGCTGATGCAAATACATTAATAAAAGAAGCCGAAAATCCAAAAACAAATCACTATGACCTTATGCAAAGACTTGAAAAAATAAATAACAATATTGAAATGCTGAAAAGGACAATAGAAAATACCGATGAAGAAAACAACAAAGAATTAGAAGAATTTCTTGAAAAAAATAAAGATTACAAACAGAAAAATTTATCAGATGAAGAGATTAAAAATGAGTATAATAAACTTTTGCAAACTGCTGATAAAATAATACATAAACATACAAAAGAGCTTGACAATTATTATCTGACAAATCCGGTAAAATTAAGTCCAAGACTAATTGACCGGACTCTCAAAACCCAAAAAAGAATTAACAAAGAAATAAACCTGCTTATTTATAAAGAAAAAGAAAAAAAATACCGGCAGTCAACAGACGAATTTAATTCAAAATATGACTAACAATTAAACCTATTTTTATCTATTATCTAAACAGGCGGAATTAAAAAATTAAACCTTGGAAATCCATAATAAGAATGTATATACAAATTCCCAAGGTTTATATAAAGTGAAATGTTCTATTTACACTTATGTTTACCGCTCCAGCTTAAGCCGTCGCATTTTAAATAATCCATATTCTCATTATATATCACCCATGCCGCACAACCGTAACCGTTATAGTTTTTTGCATCATTTCGCAGACAATAATCCGAAAAGGTTCTAATGCTAATAGAACTTTCGTCAGAACCGCCTGCAGGCACAATCCGGTCATTTAGTATGTAAAACATGAATATATCTCTGCCAATAACATTAGGCCCAGCAAGACCATTGATATCTACCGGGAAATCGCCACATTTTGCTTTTTTAGCGCAGGAAATATTTGATATAGTGCCTCCGGCCAATATAACCCCATCATTTAGTATCAATCGGGGAATTAGATCATTATTATCATCAGACCCGCCTAAATACTTATATTGATAAATATAAAGCTTTTGTTTACCCAAATCTGTTTTCATTGCTTGTAAATATGGCAGCATCTTACTCCAAAACAAATTCTCATTTGCCTCAGAAATCTCTGAAAGGACAAGTTTTCCGGTGTCCGGGTCAACCTCAGGATTAGTAGAGTTTACTAAACCCCAGCTATATAATGGCCCGTTGTCGTTCAAGGCTCGCACATATGCTTGGTTTAACATGCTATATGCCTTCTTTAAACGTGTAACAGTCTCTTTAGCCTTATAATCATTTATCAATGTCGGCAGCGTCATAGCAGCAACTACTCCGATTATGCCTAGGGTTATAAGAACCTCCGCCAAGGTGAACGCGACTTTACGAGGCGAGTGGTAGTATGGTAAAAAGACCTCTGCAAGAGTAAATGCGGGGACTAAGTCCCCTCTTACATGACGCGTCGCTTTCCGAGATGCAGAAGAAATAGCTTTTTGTAGGTTGGGGTTTCTACCCCAACAATATTTTAATGTTGGGCTGAAAGCCCAACCTACTTTATCTAATACTTCTTTCCCTGATACAGTACAGATTGTCACACATTTTTGTTGGTGGCTAGATCCTGAAATACTCTGCGAGCACCCTCCCTTGTAAGCCTCCTTTTCGTCGGCAACAAGAGGAGCTGCGAGTTCAGGATGACATTGTAAATTTTTTATTGATCTTTTTCCTATAAATCCCACACAGTTCAATGTAGGTTGGGGTTTCACCCCAACATAATATTTATTTTCGTTTGATACAGAAAACTTTGTTTTGGAGAAAAATTTGAAGAAAGGTATTTTTGACAAAAACCCTTGTCTCCCTTGAGGTTCGTTACCCCCCCCCCCCC
>CALUYU010000037.1 GCA_944325075.1 Candidatus Gastranaerophilales bacterium | reverse complement strand
AACAAGAGGAGCTGCGAGTTCAGGATGACATGGTGAATTTTTTATCGACCTTTTCCATATGCGTCCAACACAGTTCAATGTAGGTTGGGGTTTCACCCCAACATAATATTTATTTACGTTTGATACAGAAAACTTTGTTTTGGAGAAAAATTTGAAGAAAGGTATTTTTGACCAAAAGTCTTGTCTCCCTTGAGGTTCCTTACCCCCCCCCCCCCGTATGCCTTGCTATTATTGACTTTCCCATGTGTTTACCCTCCTTTTTCTTTTATTATATACTATTTTTTTATTTTTTCAAGTAGCAGTTTTTAATTTACGTCTCACGACTCGTATTGCTTTCTTTTTGCTTCCTTTTTCTTTAGCGCAAAGAAAAAGGAAGTTTCAATGGGGCGACGCCTCCCTCTTACATCACGCTGCGCTTTCTGAGACGCAATGGAAATATTTTGTAAATTAATATCTTTTTTTTGTTGGAGTAGCTTTTTGTATGTTGGGGTTTCTACCCCAACAAAATTCCATTAACAGAATTTTTACAACAGTCAAAATTTACGGTTGATTATGGAGAGCCGATATCATTCAATGGTTTGATAGCAGAAAAGTTAAAAGATGCACCAAAAGTAAAGATAAGTAAAACAACATTAGAACCGTATACACCTAAAACAATCGATTGCGGTGTATTTAAAAAAGCCGGAGGACAAGCGGACAAGCCTTGACAACTTAAGCAAAATCAGAAATAATGTAAATATATGGGGAAGCCCTAAAGAAGTGGAGTTTCCTTAGGACTTCGCTTAGTTTGTCGGTTGGGCATACCTGCCCAACGATAAATTGGACATTAGTTGGACTCTGAATTTTCTTTGGTTTTGGAAGTTTTTAGGCTTATTTCAAAATGTTCTTTGTAACTTTATGTCCTAATAAAGTCCGTTTTCGTCCAGTTTGATTTTGGTATAATCAAACAACTTCCGACGGCTAATATTTAGTGTCGTTGGGCGAACATGCCCAACCGATATTTGATTCACTTCCGACTAAATCACTCAAAAAAGTTGTACCACACAAAGCCTGCTTTACCAAAATAATCTATCTAGCCGTACAAATCAACCTGGACAAAAAACTACACCCACAGCAGGCGGTTTTTTAATTTTTATCTGCACTGATTCTCAGTTTGCGGACTAAAAAACGGAGAAGGTGGGATTCGAACCCACGGTAGAGAATTCTCCCTACAACACCTTAGCAGGGTGCCGCCTTAAGCCTACTCGGCCACTTCTCCATTATTCCCTCTTTTCATGTCCAAGTAGTTTCAACATTTCTATACTAACATAAAATTTTTATTTTGCAAAGTCTTTTATCTTTTTATTATAATGCTGCTAATATAAAACTTTTTTATAAAAAACATTTATATAGAGGATGTATTTATTTTCTCATCAATGTATATATTTATTTATACATCTAACAAGGAGGTTTTATCAATGAGTAAAAATTATGAAGAGCTAATTAACAACTATCAAGGCGGCGATCTGGATCTTTCCGGCTGCACTATCAAAAGCCTGGAGCTGGATCATGTTGAAGGAAATCTTAATTTGTCTAAATGTTCTATTGGCAAATTATCTATCGGATGGGTTAGCAGAGAATTAAATATGTCCGGTGCTGAAATCAAAAGTATTACAAGACCTATTGATGCTGAAAGCGTTATCATGACAGGTGCTCAAATTAAAAAATTACCTGAACACGTTTATACTAATTATTTCGATGTTTCTAAAAGCAGCATTACTAAATTGAATTCTGATATCAGAGCTAATACTATGAATATTAGAAATACTAAAATTGAACAATTACCTAAAGATTTAAAAGTTAAAAGACTTATTGTCGATACAAAAACAGCAAAAAATCTACCGCTTACAGCTATTAGAAACTGTGATGAATTAGAAATGGACGGAATTACTTACGGTGACAATCGTCAATATTTTAATAATGACTTTCAGTTCTTTAGCGTAAACTCTGAATGCGCTAATGAAAACTCTATGTGTTCTGTATAGTAACATCCAATTTATCATTATATAAAAAAGAACTGTATAAATTCTACAGTTCTTTTTTATTTTACTATAGTTTTTTATACTCTTTATTTTCCGGATTTGACAATAGAATTTTATGTCATGCACTGTTATCATAACTTTATGCAGAATATTAACTGGTATCACTCATTAAATAAACCTTACCTAAGCCCGCCGGACTGGATTTTTGCTCCGGTTTGGACCATATTATACATAACAATTATTATTTCATTTTTGCTTTTCATAAAAGATGGACTCAGTAGTAAAAAAATTATTCCGTTGATCTTATTTGTAATACAAATTATCCTTAACCTGATTTGGACTCCGGTCTTCTTTAATTTACAAAATATCAAGTTAGGATTTGTTGTTTTATTCTTACTGTGGATATTTTTGATATTCACGATAAAAGAATTTTACAAAATATCTAAACCGGCAGGGTTAATCCTTATACCTTATCTGATATGGACAACTTTTGCATTATACCTTAATCTTGGAATTCTTGTATTAAATTAAAAAATACTTTCTCCTTTTTATTATTTTATATGTGTTATATAATTAGTTTAAGGAGAAAACATGCTTGCCGATTACCATATTCATACAAGTTTCAGCGATGATTCAACATATCCGATGAAAGACTGCATTGATCGTGCTATTAGTCTAGGATTTGATGAAATCTGTTTCACTGAACATATTGATCATGGATGCACTACATCTTTCTGCTGCAATTGCGATGAATATCTGAAAGCATTCAACATGTACAAACAGGAATATCAGAATTTAATTACTCTTAAATTTGGAATAGAATTCGGAGTGCAGGCTCATCACAAAAATTATTTTTTAAATATTTTTGAAAAATATCCGTTTGATTTTGCACTTTTGTCCTTTCACCAGATTGAAGATAAGGAGTTATGGAACCAGGATTTTCAAAACGGCAAAACTCAGGAAGAATATAACCGGATTTACTTTGAAGAGATGTATAAAACTGTTCAGGTATTTGATGGATTTAGTGTGCTTGCACATATGGATCTGATGAGAAGGTATGATAAATTCGGAGAATATCCTTTTGAAAAAATTAAAGATCAGGTTGAAGAAATTTTAAAACTTATAATAAACAAGGGGAAGGGAATTGAGGTTAACACATCTTCATTCAGATACAAACTTAATGATTTAACTCCTTCAAGAGATATTTTAAGATTATATAAATTACTTGGCGGAGAAATTATTACAATCGGATCGGATTCCCATAATGCAAGCCAGCTTGGAGCGAAAATTCCTGAGGTACAGGAAGAGTTAAAACTTCTCGGATATAAGTATTTTACAACTTTTGATAAAATGCAGCCTGTTTTTAATAAGCTTTAAATTTTATGTATAATTTTATGGATTTTTTTGATTGCTAAATTTATGTAATCATTGTCAGGACGATGAGCGCTTATAGGGTAATAAATCAAGTCCATTTCAAGCTTTTTATATTTATTAGGGAAAAAATATTCCATGCCTGTATTTTTGCATCCCAATCTTTTGTAAAATTCTTGGCGTTTTATTGCCTGCTCACTCAAAGGTTTTTCTATTTCGAAAAAACTATATTTATAGGTTGAATAATTTTTTATAAATTCCTTAATTGCGAGCGAACCATATCCACAAGAATGAAAATCTTTGTATATAGCAATATAATCCAGCCATAAAAACTTAATTTCACTATCTATAAACCAGATTGCATAACCGACATTTATATCATCAGCTTTAATATCATAAACTTGATATTCAGCCGCGGTCTCAATTAATTCCCTGAATTCGTCATAAGTTTTTAGCTCTTCTTTGGGGAACTGAAGAAGCATATCATCGTATATATGCTTAAATTCGTCAAAATTAACAAGCTTGAAAGACATATTCATAAGAATAATTCTAGCATAAAACTACTTAATATAATAGATTTCCCATTTAAAATTTTATATAATACATTTATGAAGAGAGCAAATAAAGCAACAATAACGAATATTATTATATTTATATTTTTTATTTTAGGGGTATTAATCTTGGGATTACACCATGAGCCATGGGCTGATGAGGCCCAATCCTGGCTTATTGCACGAGATAACAGCTATTTAGAAATAGTAAGAGATGTTCTTAAATATGAAGGGCATCCATTATTATGGTATTTTATACTCCGGACACTTATATTAATGCATTTCCCTTACGACTGGCTGTTTATAATACCTTTTGCATGCGCCTGCATAGGAGCCGGACTGTTTTTATTTAAATCCAAATTCCCAATGATAATAAAAATAATTTTTCCTTTTACATATTATATATTTTATCAATATGGAGTTGTCGCAAGAAGTTATTCACTTGTCTTTCCGATTCTTGCATTAATCGCAGTATCTTATAAATACAGATTTAAAAGGCCCTTTCTTTATTCATTATTATTAATATTAAATGCGGGGATAAGTGCCCAAACATTTGTTATATCATTTATCTTATTATGTTTTTACCTGTTTGAGGCATTAAAATTAAAGACAAAAATAAAAAAAATAAAAATTTTTTCAGGAAGTCTTATTGTTTTAGGATACATGTTTTTAACAGCCTTATATTTGAAAACGCCGTTAGACTGTTCAGCCAGACATTACATCCATTTTGACTATATAAATGTTATGCGTATACTTTACACAACCGCCAAAAGCTGGTTTAATCTCTCAGGGGACTTTGTCGGAAGGTCTCTTTACAGCATTACTATTATTATTTTTTATACTGCAACAGTTAAATATTTGTGTTCAACCACATATAAAAAAATACTCTTTTTAGCACTGAATTTTTCGGTCATAATAATATTGACCTCTTTATACTGCTGCGCCTGGCACTGCGGACTGGTAATCCTAACTTACATGTTTTCACTGTGGATTTTATGCACTAAAAATGAGCTAAAATTTGATAAAAATAAATTATGCTATATTTTTATGTGTATTCTGTTTTTTATCCAAGTGTTCTGGAGCATTAAATCCGGAGCAGATGATTATTTAGGGAAATATTCCGGCGCGGCGGAAGCTGCCGGCTTTATAAAAAATAATAATCTAACCAGAGGAAAAATTTACGGGCTAGGATTTAAATCAGTTGCCCTTCAGCCATATTTTCCAGAGAATATATACGGCAATTATAAATCCGGAAAAGCTTATTGGCAATGGAAAGAGAATGCCCAATACTCAGATATGGAAATCTTAAATAATCTTCCGGAAACATTGGTCTTTTCAAAAGAAATAATCAATTCTAAAGACAATATTATCAAGCTCTTAACAGAAAAACAGTATAAAAAGTTTGATTTTAAAGGTTCAATGTTTGCTAAAGGATATATAATAGAAGACAATTCATATACTATTTTTACTAAATTAAAATAGGAAATAAAATACCGGCTGCAATTATTCATACAGCCGGTTCAATTTTATTAATAAATATAATTTATTCTATAGATTTTAGAGATTCTTTGTATATTCTCTTAACAGTTTCACGGTCTTTGCCTGAAGGAGAAATTGCAATCAAACCTTCCAGGGATGGAGTTGTATAAACCAAATCAACAAGTTTATCAACATCATTTTCAGTAAAGCCTTCATCAGTTAATTTTTCTGTTACACCAACGGATTTGAGCCAGTTTTCAACTCCTTTTGCCGCTTTTTCAGCCTCGTCAGCGCTGCCGGTTAAGCCCGGAACAATAGGAGATAAAATATAAGCAAGAATATTCGCTCTATCTTTATACATAGTTTTAATAACAGCCGGAAGAAGAATTGCCAGCCCTAATCCATGTGAGAGTTCAGGTTTAACAGCACTTAGAGGATGTTCAAGCGCATGGGTATAATGCAAAAGTCCGTTATCAAAACAAACTCCGCCCATCATAGCAGCATATGCAAGGAAATATCTTGCTTCAAGATCTTCCGGATTTTCAATAGCTTTAGGTAAATATTTTGCAACCAGAGTTATAACTTCCTTAGCAAGAGTTGTACAGTAAGGAGAAGTTACAGTAGAAGTTGCTGCTTCCACAACGTGATTTACCGCATCTATAGATACGTATCTTGTCTGTTTCGGAGAAAGTTTAACCATAAGCTGCGGATCATCAATTGCAAACATTGGATAAATACAATCATAAGCTATTGCAGGTTTAAAGTTCTTTTCTAAATTTGTTACAACTGCAAATCTGTTTGTTTCTGTACCGGTACCATGTGTAAGGTTAATGGAAACAATAGGAGCAGCTTTTTCCGGTGCAAATTTAAAATCGTAAAGATTTTCAGCTGTTTCATGCGGATATTCCATTAATATTGCAACAGATTTTCCGGCATCTGTAGGAGAACCACCGCCTATTGCAATAACAGCTTTTGCGCCAAAATCTTTTGCCAATTTAGCTGCCTCGTTAACATGATGTGTTGTCGGGTTTGGAGTAACCTCTGCATAATTAACATATTCAATACCGTTGCCCTTTAATGCTTTTTCTACATAATCCCAAGCCCCGGTTGCCTTATATGCATTTCTTCCTGACATTACAATTACTTTATCAATACCTTTGTCTTTTAATATTTTGGCAATATCTTCAATTTTTTTTATAGCCCCGACTCCAAAGAAAACAGATGTACGGGTTCTAATCTCTCTAACATCATTAATATTAATGTCTTTTTCCCACATAATAAACTCTCCTTTCTATAATATTCTCAAACTTATTATCAGATAAAAATTATTCCTTTACAAGACTTAATGAATATTTTTTTCACATTTAAGACTTAATATTTTGTAATAAAACTAAAAATTAAAGCAATTTTAACTATGTTTTTACTTTGTATTGTTACCGGAAACGTAATAAAAGGAGAAATACTATGATAAACACCCCTATGCCTATAAATCAAACTTCAAATACTTACTATCCTCAATCAGCACAACCCCAACCGGTACAAAACAATACGGCAACAAACGATTTGCAAAAAACAATGCTAAGGGAACAAAGTATGGCAATCTCCTTTGATATTGCGGCTGAATATAGTGCTATTGGCAGAATGAACGGAATACTTGCCGGGATAGCAAAAGAAATTCAGACAGAAAAAGATCCGGAAAGGAAAAAACTTCTTGAGGCAAGATTATCTAGTATTAATAATATGATTCTCCAAAGAGAATTAAAAATAAACCAGATGGAACAAGTAAAAAATCAAATAGATAAACAAGCTATCTAAGGTTTATAAGGCTCAAGAGCATCAAAATCAGCCTGAATTTCAGCAGCTTTACGGTTTAAACGGTTGTAAGTCTGTGAATTGATTTCACCGCCTATCAAAATAAGAATAGATGTATAATAAAGCCAAACCATAAGCACAGCAAAAGCCCCGATAGTACCATAGACCATATTATATGTTTTTAAATTGTTTACGTAGATTGAAAACCCCCAAGAGGCAGCCAGCCAAAAAATAACAAAGAAAAATGATCCCGGGATTGCACTCTTGCGCTTAAACCGCTCATTCCCTTTCAAATCCGGTAAAATATAGTAACTTAAAAATGCCATCAAAAATAACGCCGCAAATGCCACCGGCCAGCGTAATGTCAATAAAATAATTGCAACTGTTTTTGACAAAAACATATGCTTAACAAGGAAACTAATTATTACCTTACCAAATATTATCAGGTTTATAGATAAAAACAGCACCATAATATCAACAAGAACCATCAATAAAGAAAGCACTCTTGTATATATTAAATTTCTTGTTTCCTTTACTTTATATGCACGATTTAATCCTTTCAAAACAACCGCCATAGCGTTCACAGATAAAAACATTGTTGCAATAAAGCCTGCCACAGCCATTATACCGCCTTGAGAGAATATCATAACCTCTGATAATACAGTAATAATAAGATTCATAGCCTGATCCGGCATAAAGTTTGCCAAAAAGATAATTACCGGATCCATCATAGACTTATTTCCCATCCAGCCAAATATTGCCATCAAAAAAAGCATAAACGGGAAAATCCCGATAACCAACATAAAACCCATTTCTGCAGCCATACCAAAGAAATCATTTTCAATAACTGACAAAATAAGACTTTTTAAAGATTCTATAAAGCTATCTTGTTTCTTTTTTCTCATAATTCCAGATTTTTTAATTCATCTAATATTTTTTTTGCAGCCTCAACAACATTTGACTTAATTATGCATCCGGCAGCGAGCTTATGCCCGCCTCCGCCAAATTTAGCACAGATTGAAGAAACATCAACACTTTCACTTCTCATAGAAATTTTGGAAATTGAGGAACCAAGTTGTTTCACAATAAATGATATTTTCACGGATTTTATAGCACGTAATCGTTCAGCCAGTCCCTCCGTACAGTCTTCTGCAACCTTAAACTTTTCCATATCTTTCTTATAAACAATCAGATAAGCAATTTTATTATCATTCGAAAAGTTTGCATTACTGATACAATTGGCCTGAAATTGCACATGTTCTCGTGTATTTGATTCATAACAATATTTATATATTTCAGCAGGCTGAACACCTTTATCAACAAGTTTTGAAACAACCTCAAAAGCCCTTGACGTAGTATTACTAAACCTAAATGAGCCGGTATCTGTTAGTATTGCAGTATAAAGACATTTTGCAGTCTCAGATGAAATTTTCCAATTAAGCTTTTCCATTAACAGATATAAAACTTCTCCGGTAGATGAAGCGTCCGGACATACGAAATTCATATTAGCATATTTTTCATTAGTTATATGATGATCTATGTTGACAGTGTACTTTGCCTTATTGAATAATATTTCAGACTCAAACATTCTATCTTTTGAGGCCACGTCGACATTTATCACCAGATCATACTCTCTTGATTTATCATAAACATCAAAAAGTTTTGCCTCAGAAATATATGGCAAAAACTTAAAAATTTCAGGAACATTAGACATCAAAAGCATATCTGCCTTTTTCCTAAAATTATCTTTAATTGCCGAATATAAGCCGCACATACTTCCCAAAGTATCACCATCAGGGTTTAGATGCGAAATTATAAGTATATTTTTCGATGACTTTATGATATAATGAAATTGACTCCAATCCATTTTTTTATTTTAGCACAAAATAACAGGGACGCAAATTTGAAAAAAATTCTATACACTGATTTTGTTTCAACTGAAGAGCTAATGGCTGAACTCTTAGAAAAAAAAGAGTTTAAAAAAGCTATGACCCGTTCTAATCTATACAAATTTTGGGGACGGGTTGCTGGAGCCAAATTTGCTCAGAAATCAAAACCGTATTCGATGATTAGTAACGGTGTTATGGTTATTGCCTGCGAGTCTCCGGCAGTAGCTCAGGAACTTTTGTTAAAAAAAACTCAGTTATTAGTTAAACTTAAACCGTATCTTGAATCTTTAAAAATTAATGTTAAAGACCTCAGGTTTGATGCAAAAAAATGGTCTTATATAGAATAAATCTCATAATATTAAGAAATGTAACAATAATTTAGCATTCTGAAAACGGCTCCCCCCAAAAAACTTTATATATACAAAGAAGAGTATAAAAATTTAAGGAGAGAGCATTATGACATTTTTAGTATTAGATGCGCAAAAGAATTTATTCACATTACAGCAGAGCCAGTTGGAATTCGAAAAACAAATGGTTTACAATCAGGCCTCCTGGTGCCAAAAAGAAATGAATTATATTACCCAGGTCTACAACCAGTCAGATACTGATGCGGATCCCTCTGAAGATCCATATTACATTGAACTGGAACAAAAAGAGGAGCAATTGCAAACCGAAATATCGGCACTGGAAAACCAGATTACGTTAATGAAAGAGATGATTACATCTAACAAGACACAAATCAACAACAATATCAAATCGTCTTGCAGCCTGACATTAATCGGTGGATAAAGCTTAACAAGATAAATAATAAAATAAAAAAGAAGTTTGTAGTGAAATGTTTGAAATTTTTCAAGCAGGCTATGAACTTCTTTTTATTTGTTTTAAGAACAACTCATAAGTATTCAACATTAAAGCTGCTATTGTCATAGGTCCGACACCTCCTGGAACCGGTGTGATATAAGCAGCAGATTTAGAAACCTCATCAAACTCCACATCCCCCCGGACTTTTCCGTTTACATCACGAAAAATCCCTACATCAATAACTACACTGTTCTTTCTTATCATATCATCTTCTATTAATACTTCCCCTACTGCAGAAATTAAAACATCTGCAGTTTTTGTTATATCTTTGAGGTTGTTTGTATAGCTGTGACAAATTGTAACTGTAGCATTTCTTTTTAAAGCCATTAAAGCCAAAGGTTTTCCCACAAGATTAGACCGGCCGACAACGACAACATGCTTCCCGGTAAGATCAATATTATATTCATCCAGCAGCAGCATTATCCCTCGCGGAGTACATGGATAAACTGAAGGTTCCAGACCTGAAGCAAGCTTGCCGACATTCTCCATTGTAAAACAATCTACATCTTTTTGGGGAGATATTGTATTTATAACTCTTTCCTTATTTATATGCTTAGGCAGAGGCAGCTGGACAAGAATAGCATTTATTTCATCATCAGAATTTAAAGCCTCAATCTTTCTAATAATTGTTTCTTCATCAACATCATCAGGATACAATATTACTTCAGAATTAATCCCGAGTTTTCCGGCCGTTTTTTCTTTATTCTTGACGTATATCTTGCTGGCAGGGTCTTCGCCAACCAAAATTACTGCAAGAGAAGGTTTCTTTGAGAATTTATCAATTTTAATCTTCAAATCTGCCAGAATTTTTTCCCGTAAATTTTTTCCGTCAAGAATTATTGCCAAAATAACCTCACTAATCTTTATCCCCGCTCTGAGGCAAATTAAGTCTGTAGTAAAACTGTTTTATTGCATTTTGAACTATTACAGATTCCTTTGAAATAGAATTTGATATAAGCTCTTTATCAAAAGGAATTACGCCAAGAACATCCAAGTCATATTTCTTTAACAGATCATAAACAGCCGTTAAATCATTATTATCTACTTTATTAATAACAACACCTAATTGATTTCCGGCCGCATATTTAGCACTAAACTCTTCAATTCTTTTTGCCAAATGAGATGAATCCTCTGACGGATTTGCAATAATAAGAGTTGAATCTATTTCAGTATCAACAAGCTGATTAAGATATTTTAAATCAAATTCACAGTCAAATATTACTATATCGTATCTGTCAATAAGTTTTTGAACAGCATAATTAATCTGACCCGTTATAGGGCAGCGACAGTCTTTAGACCCAACAAACCAGGAGACGATTAAATCCACATTATCATCAATCTGCACAAGTATATCTTCCATAGCCCATTCGATATATTCCTGTTTAGTCATATCTTCGGGTATACCGGTTTTATACTCGTGCTTACCGCTTCTTATACCATAAATAGTATTTCTTACATCAAGCCCGAAACTATGGCCAAGCTCGCTTGAAAGATCATTATCAAAAAGAAGAATTGATTTGTCAGGAAAAAATTCCTGAAAAATTCTAAGAAAGGCTTTTGTAATAGTTGTCTTTCCGCTGCCGCTTTTCCCGGTTAATGCCAGTTTATATGTCATATTACCTCTTTTTAAATTCTTCTTTCAAAAAATAAGACAATTCATTAGTCAGCTTTAAGGCTTTTTCAGCAAGCTCTTCACTTAAACTGCCTGCACCGCAGGATGTAGATATAAGAGAATTGTCTATTATAAGTTTCTCATCAATATTTTTTTTAGTCAAATATTTAACAGAACTCTTAAACTTATTTATAAGATCGTCAATAGTTAAACTTGCAAGCGCCTGCTTATCAAGAGTTGGAACCAATCCCCATACAATTTTTCCACCGGACATTAGAAAATCTTTCACATAATCACTATAAATGCTTAAGTTTTCGGAGAAACTGTATGCATCAAAATTCAACATATTAACCCCGCACTGAATAGGAAGTTTCCAATCGCATTTGCCGCAGCAATGAATTGCACTAATAGCCCCGGCTTGTTTTATGGTCTCTGACAATTCACTAAGCATGCTATGTACAGAATCTTCAGATATAGTGACATATGCCGATGTTCCAAGCTGTGAAATGGAAGGCTCATCTATAAAAATTATCGGGGTCACGTCCGGATTAACCGATTTCATAGACTTGATCTGCCATAATGCTTTTAGCGAAAGCGTTTTTAAAATAACATCTTTCAATGTCTCATCATAAATTGCGCAGCGTCCGTCTTTATCAACGAGCGTTGTTGAAAGTGTCAGAGGTCCGACCACCTGCCCCTTACAATATTTAATATTTGACGAGCTTATAATATTCAAAAATTCCTTAAACGCACAAGAGGATTTTTCGGATATTGAATATTTATTTAAGATTGAATTATCACTATCTTCTCCTGAGACAATTGACTCATAGTCTATATAAAAATTTTCCAGGTCATCATAGAATTCTTCATATTCCGTATCAAGAAAAGACTTATCAGAAAAAAATGAAGGCATACCTTCTAAAAATTGAAGGATCATGTCTTCATTTTTACTAACTTTTACCATCTGCGGCCAAAAAGGAACTGTCTGAAAATATTCCTTAACAAGCTGCATTGCCCTAAAAGTATCTTTGTGAGGGAGCGAACCTATGGCCAAACATTCAAGTCTTAAATTGCTTAAATCGATTGTCATTGAACCCTCATCATTTACTAAACTTCTTCGATAACTTCTTCTACTGATTCCTTTAAGATTTCAGAGGCTGTAACTGTAACAGGAAGTTCGCATTTAACTTTTGAAGTTAATTTAATAAGCATTGTATAAGAACCAACTTTATTAATAGGGGCATTTAATGATACATTTTTTCTGTCAATTTCAATACCAGCTTGAGAAAGAAGTTCTTCTGCTAATTTTTTAGTTGTTATTGTACCAAACAACTTACCTGATTCACCTGCTTTTGCAGATAATTTTAATTCTGCAAATTTCTCAATTTGCTCAGCAATTGCAAGAGCCTCCTGGTGAAGTTTTTCTTGTTTAGCCTTAATTCTTGCAATATTTTTTTCTCTATTTTTTATTGCGCCGTCAGTTGCCAATTCAGCGGCATTTTGAGGCAGCAAAAAGTTTCTTGCATAGCCGTCTTTTACGTTTACGATGTCACCGGCTTCGCCCAAATTTTGAACGTCTTTTTTTAATATAACTTGCATAAATATTCTCCTTTTTCTATTTATATTTCTAACTGTGAATAAATATTACAACAAAGAAAACCGTTTGTCGATAGTTTTTTTCTGAATGTTAAGTAAAAACGCCCAAATTAAATATGAAGAAAATTTTTATCTCAGCCCTTTCTTTTTCAGACCAAACTCAATTAACCAATTCACTATATCAGCCGGCAATTTTGAAATCTGTTCCGAAACAAATGCATCAATGCCTATTGTATATGAGGATTTAGGCTTAGGGGTAGAGGATATTTTTCTTATCCGCGAAACAACTTCCGATACCGGAAGCCCTTTTTCTTCATTTTTCATTGCATTTTGGGCAAGATATAACATTTCTTTGCTATAAGTTTTATCATTTGCAATGCTGTCCTGGTTTATTTCCACAGATTTATGCCATAGAGGGGTTGCAATAACACCTGGTTTTACAGATACAACCTTAATCTTATGATTAGTTTCTATTTCCAATGCGTTGAACAAAATATCCATTGCACGCTTTGATGCACAATACGGAGCAATAAACGGAAATATCCCAAAACTTGACATTGAACTTATATTAATAACTGTCCCGCCGCTTAAAACATCCATCAGTTTTTGAGTAAATCTCAAATGCGAAAAAGTATTAACTTCAAACTGCTTTTTCAACTTTGACAATGGCATATTCTCCATAGGGCCTGCCATCACGCAGCCTGCAGCATTGATTAAAAGATCAACTTTATTGGTATTTCTTTTTATATAAATTGCGGCTCCGTCGATTATAGATGTTTTTTCCATATCAATGAAAAAAGGACGTACATTTGAAGAAATTTTCTTCAAATCTCTTTCATAATCAGGATTTCTATAGCCGGCAAAAACTATGCAATCTTCGGAATAACTCTCAACAAGGGCTTTCCCTATACCAGATGTTGCTCCTGTTACTACTACTGTTTTTGTCATTTTTTCTCACTTACTCGACGTATGATCCAAACAATGGAAGATATAGAGCCAACGCCAATGTTAATACGATAGAACCGATTACAATCAACATCAAAGGCTCAATCATCTTAGTCATTGTATCAACAATATCATCAAGCTTTTTATCAATAAATCTTGTTGCCTGTAGCAGCATATCTCCTAATCTACCTGATTGTTCACCGGTTGCAATCATAAATAAAATCATTTTAGGAACAGATTCTGTAGCCCTTAATGCAACAGATAAATGCTGACCTTGTTGTACAAGAGTTGTAGCCTGATCGATTTTTTCTTTCAACGTATAATTTGTCAACGTTAAAACAGCAAGATACAAACACTCTACAATAGGTACACCCGCATCATAGGCAACCTGCATTACCGCAATAAAGTTTGCAAAGTTTGAAAATTGAACCAAATCTCTTAGTAATGGAATTTCCAACGATATTTTGTCAATTCTTCTGCGGCTTGGTTCCCATTTAAACAGATATATAATAGAAAACGCTATTGATCCTAAAATTAGAGGAACCAAATACCAGAATTTCTTTAAGAATAAGCCTGCTTCCATTAATACAGCCGTAATCCAAGGAAGATCTTTTCCCATATTGTCAAACATTTCCTTAAATACCGGGAATACAAACATTAACATTACCAGTACAATAATAACGGCCAAACAGATTACAAACATTGGATACATTAATGTTCCAACTACTTTGCTTTTGATAGCAGCCTGTTTATTTAATATTTCTAACAAACGATCAAGAGTCTTCTCCAATTCACCGGAATCTTCACCGGCTTTACAAAGACCGATATAGATTTGCCCAAATTGTTCAGGATATTTTGCAAGAGTATCCGCAAAAGTTGCACCAGCCATAATCTGGGTTCGCAGTTCTTTTGCTACAAGACGAATTTTCAACTTTGCAGCATCATTTTCAATAAATAGTAAAGATTCAATCATAGGAATACCTGAAGAGGCAAGAATTTGCAATGTTGAAGTAAAATCAATTTTATCAGCAAGACCCAATGCTTTCATTTGACCAGGCTTTGCACTGGCCGCAGCATCAGCCTTAGCATCTTTGCCAAAACGTTCTTCATATACTTTTGTAGGGGTAAATCCTAGTCTTCTTACATTATCACGGGCTTCACGGACATCTTCAGCCTCAACTTTCCCTTTAACGATTTCTTTACCGTCTTTTAATGCTTCATAGTTATATATCGCCATACTAAATAATCCTACTATTCATTTACAATACCAAGTACACGAACAAATTCGTCAATAGTTGTTTGTCCGCTAATTATATGTCCTATGCATGACTGATTAAGGGTTTTCATACCATTTTGAACAGCCAGCTCTTCTATTTCTATATCATGAGCGCCTGAAGCGACCAACTTTCTTATACCTTTAGTAATTGCCATTATTTCATAAATACCAAGACGTCCTTTATATCCGGAAAATCCGCATTTATTACAACCCTTTGCTCTATATATAGGTGTCTTCATTAATCTTTCGATTTCTTCTTCGTCTACAGTAATTCTTGAAACCTCTTCTCGAGTAGGATAATACTCTTCTTTACAGTCATCACAGAGTTTTCTTACTAATCGTTGTGCAATAACACCTGACAAAGTTGATGCTACAAGGTAATCTTTCGCCCCCATCTCAACCATACGGGTAACAGTTGCAGCAGCTGAGTTTGTGTGAACCGTACTTAATACAAGGTGACCGGTAAGTGCCGCTGAAATAGCGATCTCAAGAGTTTCATAGTCACGAATTTCACCAACCAGAATAATATCAGGGTCCTGACGTAAAATAGCTCTCATACATGACGCAAATGTGATACCTGCTTTAGCGTTAATTTGTGATTGGTTAATACCCTCAAGTTTAATTTCTATCGGGTCTTCAATTGTTGTAATGTTTACATCTTCGTTATTCAAACTCTTTAGAACCGAATACAAAGTTGTTGTTTTTCCTGAACCGGTTGGCCCTGATGTTAGAATAATACCATTCGGACAAGATATCATATTTTTTATCTTTGCAATATCTTCTTCCGTCCCGCCGACAAGATTAATATTCTTATCAGCCGCATTTAAGGATACTGCAGGAGCTAATACACGGATACAGACCTTCTCTCTTCCTGCAACCGGCAATGTGTTGATACGGAAGTCATACGATTGGTTTTTATACTTTATGGAGAAGGTACCGTCCTGAGGTCGTCTGTGTTCTGCAATATTCATTCTTGACAATACTTTAAAACGTGATATTACAGAGTTTTCTACCTTGGAAGGAATATCCAAAACTTTTGAAAGCATACCGTCTTTTCTGTAACGGACAATATAACCGGTCAATCTTGGTTCAATGTGAATATCTGATACGTGTGTGTCGATTGCTGTTGTAATTATTTGGTTAACAAATTTTGCAATGGATCCGCTTGAATCCTGCAATTCATTATCAACCTGCTGCCATAAAGACTCTTCTACCTGAAGGGCTGCTGTTTCTTCCTCAATATCTTTAATTATTTTTTGAGTTTCTTTTTTGTGCTCCGAGAAGAATGTTTCCATACAGTTTGTAAACTCAAAGTGAGTCATCAACAACTGTTTAGGATTTTGCCCCGTAAGGTAAATAATTTCTTTCAAAACATCGGGTTTAACCGGTGTTACAACACCGAGAACCAATGTTTTTCCGTCTGATGAAACCGGAACAACTTTATTATTTTTAATAAAATCCTCCGGTAAAATATTTATAAATGAACTTTGCTTAGCCAACTGTTCTGATGTTACCATCTCATAGCCGGTCTGGCTGTGGAGAACTTCTTTCAACTGATCGAGAGTAATAAATCCAAGTTTGAACAGCATAGATCCAACAGGCATTTTCTGTCGTTTACTTTCTGCTAATGCCTGAAGCAACTGAACATCAGTAATAAGACCTTTTTCTATGAGGAGCTCCCCGAGTTTTGATTGCGGCTGAGGTACGACATTTTGGTTGTTGAATTTCTCAGCAGGTTGAGGGGCTGCAGTTACTGTGATATCTTTAATTAATTCTTCCAAATCCTTATCAGGAACCTGAATAAACTTTATAGGGTATTGAAGTATTTGCCTTAACTTTTCGTTTATTGTGTCCTTATCAGAGGTAGAATTAATAGCAACAAACAGAAACCGGTCTTTGACACTGATTGGAACAAATTTATATTGTTCCATCAGTGTTTTATCGACTTGGTTTAATATTTGTTTGTTTATACTGTTTTTTAGTCTGTTTTGTAATTCGTTCATTTTCTTCTTATTTAATTTATTCTAATGACTAAGTCTATAGCGCATCAGTACTTGTTGTATCTGAATCAGTTATTATTTTTGGAGTAATTAAGATTACTAGCTCAGATCTTTCCTTATTAACATTTGAGCTTCTAAAGAAAGTACCAAGGCCAGGAATATCACCTAAGAATGGGATTTTATACACATTCTTTGTTTCAGTTTCTCTCATCATACCACCGATTACAAGAGTATCCCCGTCTTTGATTCTTACATTTTTGAGCTCTAGATTACGTTTTTGGAGCAAAGTTGCCTGTAAATCTTGAACTCCGGCCGCTGCGGCTTCTTCATCTTGTGCAGCTGCATATATTTTTTCTTTAACAGTTGTATAATCAGGTTTTATATTCAAGTACACATATCCGTCAGGTGATATAAACGGAGTAACCGTAATCTTAATACCTTCATCATCACCAATTTCATATGTCCTTTGAACAGTAGGAGTTGAAGATATTGTACCGGAAACAACCTGAGATGTTACGGTTTTTACATAGTCACCAGTCATATCAATAGTTGACTCTTGCCCGTTAGTAACAAGTATTCTCGGGTTTGAAATAGTACGGCCTTTTCCATTGCTTAATATCATGTTAATTGTGTAAACTAATGAAGAAGTACCGGTTCCATAAGTAGGTCTCTTATCTCCGCCTAAAATACCTATACCATCAGTACCAAAACTTGAAGTTCCCTGGTTGTCACTGTTAAATGAGAAGTGCTTGCTTGTGAAACTCCAAGCATTGTTGAATTCTCTTGAACCTGTTTCACTTAATTCTATAATTGAAAATTCTATATAAGCTTGCGGCTGACGTTTATCATTTTCTGCAATAAAGTCTTTAACCATCTCTATCTGTTGTTCTGAACCACCAATAAGGTTAACTGTACCCAATTGTGTATAGTAAGCAACAGATAAACTTTTTAAGCCCAATGAGGCATTTGCTTCAGCATCTACACCAGTAGAACCGGAACATGCAATTGTTCCTTCTCCAAGAGTGATATCAGAACCGCCACCTTCTGCTGCACCACCTGTTACAATCCCGGCAGCCCCTCCGGTAGCTCCTTCACCGGCTCCGGTACTAGGCAGAAGTAAAGTACAAATCATATCAGCCATCTGAGCCGGAGTAGTATGGTTTACTTTAAATGATGTGACAACCGGTTTTTTATCGAATTGGCTTATTACTCTTTTGGCAATGGCAACATCATTTTCTGTACCGAAAATTAAAACTTCGTTAGTTGCCGGGTTGGTAGTTGCAATTTCAGAACCGGAAAGTCCCGGTTTTTTCATTCCATAAATATTTTTATTCAAAAATTTAGCGGCAGCGCCTGCATCAATATACTTCACCGGGATAACAGCCATTTCTTGTTTACCAACAGCAGACTTGTCATCAACTCTTGTAATAATCAAAGTATTGTCCTGTAAAGTATATCCAAGATCAGATGTTGTTAATACCATATTAAAGGCTGAATTTAGAGGAATATTTACCAAATCCATTGTAACTGTACCTGATATATCTCCTTTAAAAATAATATTTAAGCCGGCTTTATCTGCGAACATCCTCAAAACCTGCTTAACATCAGAGTCCCGTAAACTTAAGCTTACCGGAAGTGTCTGATTTGTAATTCCACCATCAGCCTGTAATTGAACGGTTGAAGGCTGACTTCCTCTAATCGCCGGCATATAGTCATCACTATATGCGAGTAAATCCCCATTGACACCTAAGGCCAATGCTGATGAAACCGGTGTTGTTAAAGAAAACGCTAACAACATCGTCCATACTGTCATTTTTTTAATCGTATCTTTCATCGCTGCTCCTGCTTATCTTCTTATTTCTTTTTACTTTACTTTTTAGCCCCGCCAAATTTGTTAGACAAATTAGCTACAGTATTATAATTTACACTTCCCTGGCCATTATCTACAAGCTGGCCAACACCTGCTTTATAAATATTATGGCCCATTTGGACTGTAACTACGGACTTGCTTATAGATAAAACTTTATATCCGTTAATTACATCTCCTGATCTTACTAAATAATCCGAACCGTCTATATTTAATATTGCGGATGGATTGTTCTTATCATACATTATACCTGATACTTTTGTTGAGACAACTTTTTGTGCTCCGGGATCCGCAGAAGGTGTTTCCAGCGGTTCAGGCAAATCATATTTTAATTTTTCCTGAGGTATTGAGGATACCTGAGAGGTACTTTCTCCAAGAGGCACAAAAGGATTTGGCCGCCCGAGATTTTCTACGGAAATAGATACCATTTTATCGGTATCTTCATCCTGGGCAATATCCACGGTAGCGCCTGAGTTATCTGAAGTTTCGTCAATTGGAATTTCTGCTTCCTGCTGAGGTACAGAATCCGGAACTTCCGTATTCTCAGTCTTTGCTCCGCATCCGGAAAGATTTAGTACCAATAAAAATGCAACAACTACTGTGCATATTGTTCCAACTCTTTTTTTCATAAACATTCCCGTTATATTTTTCATACTTATTTCTAAATCCATTTTCTCTCTCATCACTCAAATTTATATCTTTGACATATTGATTATAGTAAAACATATGAAATAATGTATCAATCTTTTAATGTATTTATTTCTAAATAATTAAGAAATCTCTTACAATATCATATTTCATATAATAACATATTTTAAAAATTTTGGCAAAAAAGCATTAAATATTAAGTTATATTAAGCATGAGAAGGAAATTGCTCAAAATTATTAGTTACAGCATGGATATATTTTAAAATTTCTGATAAGTATTCAAGATCTGCATTACCATTCAGGATAAGATCCGCCTGAGGCCTAAAGGGTTTAACATATTTTTCCCCTGCGCTAATCAGGTAATTCCAATGTTTCATTGCATTTTCTTCAGTTTGATTTCGTTCATTGGAGGCTCTTGTCATAAACCTGTTTTTTCTGATTTCATTATCTGTTTCAACGTATATTTTTATATCAAATACATCCTGAACTTTATCGTACATTGTTGCAATACCTTCAACAACAATAATTTTTCTTGATAATATTTCCTGGGCATGAGGAAGAGATACACCGGTTCCATTAGGTAAATACATAGGAGCCTTTATATCATTTCCCTGAGAGAGCGCCATAAGATCTTCCTTTAAGATATCAAGCTGAAAACTTGTCGGGGAATCTATGTCATAACCTGAGTCCCGCAAATTATCAAAACTTCCGTACTGTTTAATTTTTTCTGAAATATCATTAAAATAATTATCCGTGCTCAGAATAGAAACCGGCATTGAAAGCTGCTCTATTGTTCTTTTTATTTCTTTACAAATTGTTGATTTGCCGGAAGCGGACTCTCCTGTTATACCTATCAGTAGTCTTTTTGAGGGGTTATTTATTAAACGTTTGGAAAATCTGTTTATAAAATCTGGATTTACATTTTCGAATAACGGGTTATTACATCTTCTGTCATATGCCAGAATTTGGCGAAACTTTGTCTGCAAATAAAAAACCAACAATTCCCGTCCGGTTTTAGAATTAAAATCAGGTTTTAATATTTTATCAGAAGAATTAAGTTCTTTTTCTATCAATAATTTCATATTTTTACTTTCTACGCTTTATTTATATAAATAAAGTGATGTTAAGAATAATACACCAGAAAAAAAAAAATTGCTATTTCAAAATTAATATATTAATTTTTATTAATATTAAACAATAAAAAATAAAAGACCTGCATAGGGAAGCCTTTTATTTTTAATCACAGTTGTTTACACAAAAATATGCGTTCAAGGCACATTCTTGGAATGGCACAATTTTTAGTTAGTAATAATTACCTGATCCCAAGGATAATCAGGCTTAATTTCCCAACCATCAATTTGTATAAGACGAGTACAAGCATGGCGGCGGCCGACAGATGATACATCCGCATTATCTGAATTTCCTTTTGCACACAAATCTAAAAGCTTGGATCTTGTATAGTTTTGTGTAGCCGCATATGAGGCAATAAATTTACCGTCAGTAGTTATTGAAAAGAGAAAAGAATTTTGTCCGTCAAATTTGTCATAATCACATTTTTTAAAATTTATACAATAATCAATATGAATGATGTTACCGAAATCGCTTGATAGAGATGCAGGAACATATGCATTAAAACCTGTTCCATCCGCAAATGCTACTTTATAGAAATTGACGTTTGAATCATCTTTTTTTATTGATTTTATGTGCTTATCCAAATATTTATTATACCAGTCTCTAAAACATTGGTCCTGACCATAGCAATCCGGAAGCCAATATTTCATCTCTCCGTTTTCGGCCTCTGCAAGCTTTATTGCCTGAGACATCATTGAATAATATTTTTTTAGATGCGTTGCAACCACTTTTTTCTGATACTTTGCCATTAATGTTGGCATCGTCATAGCGGCAACAACACCGATTATGCCTAGGGTTATTAGAACCTCCGCCAAGGTGAACGCGACCTTGCGAGGCGAGTGTGAACTGAGGCCCTGCATTACAATGCTCCGTCGGCGGGGTGATATGGAAATCAAAGTAGGTTGGGCTTTCAGCCCAACATTAGTTTTTTGTGTGCAAATGGCCGAACATTTTTGTCGGTGGCCAGATCCTGAAACAAGTTCAGGATGACAGCTGGTTGATTTTTGAATTTCATTATTTTTGTTGGGGTGGAAACCACAACCTACATTAATCTTAAAATTATTTTTATCTGATACAGAAAACTTTGATTTGGTGAAAAATTTGAAGAAAGTTATTTTTGACAAAAACCCTTGTCTCCCTTGAGGTTCGTTACCCCCCCCCCCCCGTATGCCCTGCTATACTTGACTTTTCCATATGTCTACCTCCTTTTTCTTTTATTATATACTATTT
>CALUYU010000036.1 GCA_944325075.1 Candidatus Gastranaerophilales bacterium | reverse complement strand
AAAAAGTAAGCAAAAAAGAAAGCACTATGAGTTGTGTGATTTGATTTCTCTCGTTAAAGTAATTTTTAAAACAATATCCTTTACGTCCTGGACAGCGCAGCGTCATAATGCAGTGCCTCAGGCACAAAAAGTAAGCAAAAAGAAAGCACTATGAGTCGTGAGACGTAAATTAAAAACTGCTACTTGAAAATTTGAAAAAATAATGTATAATAAAAGAAAAGGAGGTAAACACATGGGAAAGTCAATAATAGCGCAGAATACGGGGGGGGGGGGGTAAGAAACCTCAAGGGAGAGAAGGGTTTTGGTCAAAATTATCTTTTTCTAAACTTTTCTTTAACTCAAAGTTTTCTGTATCAGATGTAAATAAATATTATGTTGGGGTGAAACCCCAACCTACATTGAGCTGTGTTGGCCGTATAGAGAAAAGGTTGATAAAAAATTCTCTATGTCATCCTGAACTCGCAGCTCCTCTTGTTGCCGACGAAAAGGAGGCTTACAAGGGAGGGTGCTCGCAGAGTATTTCAGGATCTAGCCACCGTCAAAAATGTGCGACAATCTGCACTGTATCAGGGAAAGAAGTATTAGATAAAGTAGGTTGGGCATTCAGCCCAACAATGAAATTATGTTGGGGTAGAAACCACAACCTACAAAAAGCTATTTCTTCTGCATCTAGGAAAGCGACGCGTCATGTAAGAGGGGACTTAGTCCCCGCATTTACTCTTGCAGAGGTCTTTTTACCATACTACCACTCGCCTCGTAAAGTCGCGTTCACCCTCGCTGAAGTTCTAATAACCCTAGGGATAATCGGCGTTGTTGCCGCAATGACGCTGCCAACGCTTATTCAAAATCAGCAAGAGAAAGAAAAAGTCGTAAGGTTAAAGAAAGCATATAGCGTAATAAACAGTGCAATTCAGCGGGCAATAACAGAGGATGGGCCAATTTCAAGCTGGAGCGGGATAAGTAAATCCTATTCAACAAGTGATGATATGTCTGATGAAGAAAAAGAAGAAATTACTCAGGGAAGATATAGCTCAACTAATGCATTTATGTCTCATATTAAACCATATTTGAATTTTATAAAATATTGTGCAGCGGGTGATGACAGCTGTAAGGTTGAATATGATCGTTATTCTCTGGACGGGAGCCAGTTTGCTACAATGTCTGAAAAATCAATACTTGCAGATGGAACAGGGATTATTGATGTTTGGTTTTATGACCCTTCCTGTAAGTCAATATATGGAACCGCAAAGGCGCTGCAAAATGTTTGTGGGGAAATGTTTGTAGATATAAAAGCTAATAATAAAGGGAGAAAGATTACCGGAGATACAGTGTTTATATTTTATATAACGGAATTTGGGTTGTATCCTATTGGATCTGCAATGGAAAATCAAAATACAAGTGCTTCCAGCCCTCCTTATAATTTTGAAACGCATTGTAATATATCTCAATCGAACCTCCTTAATGGTTATGGCTGTTCGGCCTGGGTATTACAGAACGAGAACCTGGATTACAAAAAATGTTCTGACCTTAGTTGGAGCGGGAAAAGGAAATGTAAATAAGATTTACTCACAAAAAATGGAACCATTAAGGTTCCATTTTTTATTTTTAAACCAATCGGTTTATATGATAATCTATTCAATGTTGAGATTATCCATGGCCTGAAGCTGTTTTTTCTTTAGGTTATGCATCACTGCATCAACAAGAAGTTCATAGGATTTCATATTCTCAATATTTGGGAATTCTTCCTTTAATTGTTCTCTGACCATTGCTTCCAGCCGTCGTTCGTCAGAATTTGTTTGTATATCTTCAACTCCGCTAATCATTTTTATATAATCAACAGATGTTTTATCAACAGTTTGGTTCGCATAATTTAACCATCTGAGTCTTGGACTGATAGAATCTTTTAATTTTTTTACTAATTTTAAATTTTTTAATCGGTCTAACATTTCCTACCTCTGCTTTTGATTAGCGTTTTATCATTTTGTACTATTTTAAAGTAGCCTGAAAAAAATAATTTACTCTTTTATAAAAAATATTAAGAAAGTTTTACAATCTTTTAAGCTGAATTATAGTTTAGAAAAGTCTGTAAGTTTTTCGTACTTTCTTTTTAACAAAGTTAAGAGTGCCAGGCGGTTCTCTTTAACTTTTTCATCTTTATCCATAACAAGGACATCCGTAAAAAATTTCTCAACTGACGGATTAATCCCTATTAAAGACTCAAGATATTTTGTATAATCCACATTATCGTCTATTGTATTGATTTGATCAAGAAGCATCTTTTCAGCTGGATCTTTAAACAGATTTTTATCAACGGTTTTAGTTGAATCTTCTTTAAGTATTCTTAAAACTCTGTTAGCGCTTTCCAGAAGAGCCGGGTTGTCCAGTTTTGCAACTGTTTCAACCCTTTTGATATAATCAGGGATATCTTCAAGTGGATTTTTATTTGATGCGCAAGCCTCTAAAACATTTTTAGGATATTTTTCAGATAAGAATATTATCATTCTTTGAATTATAAAGTCAGAAATTTCTCCTGAAACTTTTCCTGATAGTCTATTTATGCTTGAACCGGCTGCATTTTTCACTTTTTCCAGAACATTTCCGTCTCCTGTTTTTATTGGAAGTAAAAGCAGGGTTTTAATAATTAAATCATTAATATTTATATTAAGGTTATTTGTTAAAACTGTTCTTATTATCCCTAAGGCCGCACGTCTTACTCCAAGCGGATCTGAAGAACCGGTAGGTTTTTTGCCTTCTGCAAAAACTGCGCATATAGTATCAATTTTATCTGCGATGCCAACGACCTGGCCTTCTATACCCTTTGCTGTTTCACTTTCTGCATTAAGAGGAAAATAATGTTCTTTAATCCCTTCACAAACTTTGTTGTCTTCTCCGGATACCCTGGCATAATCAGCCCCGATAAATCCTTGGAGTTCTGTAAACTCAAACACAAGCTGAGTCGTCAAATCTGCTTTACAAAGAAGAGCCGTTCTTTCAATAGTTTGTGCGTTATTAATCCCTATAGATTTTGCAATATCTTTTGATAATGCAATAATTCGCTGTGTTTTATCGTATACAGAGCCCATGCCTTTTTGGAAAGTTATTCCTTTAAGATCTTCAACATAGTCAGCAAGAGGCTTTTTGGTATCTTCATTAAAGAAAAATACTGCATCGTCAAGTCTGGCCTTAATTACGCGGACATTTCCGGCTTTAATATTAGCAAATTCGTCCCCGATATAATTAGTAATAGTTATAAACTTATTAATAAGTTTTCCATCTTTGTGAAGAGCAAAATATCTTTGATGAACTGCCATTACCGTAACTGTAACTTCTTCAGGAATTTCAAGATATTTAGGATCAAATTCACAAACAACAGGAACCGGATATTCTGTTATGAAAGTAACTTCATCCAGCAAATCGTCTGTATAGTAAGGTGTTGCTCCTAACTTATCAGCTTCTTCTTTGGCCTTGTTAATAATAATTTGCCGTCGTTCGTTTTGGTCAACAATTACACAGCAGTTACGCATAATTTCAACGTAATCATCCGGATTCCCGATAATTACGTTTTGTTGGGCAAACCTATGACCGCGGGATACATTTGAAGACTCTTTGTCTATAATTTTTATTTTGACTTCTTCTTTATCGAGTAGGGAAACAATCCATCTTATAGGACGTGAAAATTTTTCATCATTATAGCCCCATCTCATAAAGTGTGAGCCTTGAAGTTTAAGCACAATTGACTGAACATTTTCCTGCAAAAGTTCTTTAATAGACTTTCCTTTAATAGTAACTTTGGCATGGACATAGTTGTCTTCAATATATAAATCATCTTTGGTGAGTCCGTTTTTTCTGGCAAATCCTTCCCCGGCTTTTGTAAGTCTGCCGTTTTCATCAAACGCAACTTTTGCGATGGGCCCTTTTATAATTTTCTCTTCATCGGAACTTTTTTCTATAAGCCCTGAAACAATTACGGCTAACCGTCTTGGCGTTGCATAAACATCTACTTTTTCAAAGTCTACCTTACTATTATTTAAAAAATTTTTAAATCCGTTTTCCAGCTGTTCAATAGCCTGAGGGATAAATCTATACGGAAGTTCTTCTGTTCCTATTTCCAGTAAATATTTGCTCATTTATCTCACCTGTTAATATCTTTTTAAATCTATAAAGAATTATAAATAAAGCATACATTATTGTAAAGCTATTATTAAGCAGGTTTAAACTAACAACAAATTTGTTTAGCGATTCTAACCTGTTAAAATAATGACTTGCAGCAGTCAAGAATAGTCATCCTGAATTCGTTCCAGGATCTGACCGCCGGTGAGAATGTTTGTTTATCTTTACAAATAGAATTAATGTTAGGGGGACACTTCGGAAAACCCCAACCGACAATAAACTGATAATTAAATTTTGAGATCCATAGTTTTTTGTTCACTTTTTGAAGACGGCAAAAAAGAAAAAGTTGTGCCAGAGGCACTTCATAATAACGCTGCGCTTTCTAAGATGCGTAGAAATAATATTAAAACCAATGTAGGTTAGGGTTTCTCCCCCAACTTCCTTTTTCTTTAAGCAGAAAGCGGATTTTCGGTAGGGTGAACAAAGTGAACCCGTAAGGTGTCAGGAAACGTCCAGTTTTCTGACACCCCGAATAATCCAAGAGAGAAAAAGTAAGCAAAAAGAAAGCACTATGAGTCGTGAGATTTGATTTTTCTCGTAAAGTACTTTTAAAACAATTCCCATTGCGTCCCGGACAGCGCAGCGTTATGTAAGAGGTGGCTACGCCTCCCTTGAAAACCTACTTTTTTCTTTAGCACAAAGAAAAAGTAAGCAGAAAGAAAGCACTATGAGTCGTGAGATTTGATTTATCCTTTAAGGACTTACAACGAATTGTTTTTAGATAATGTAGGTTGGGGTTTCCACCCCAACAAAAATAATGAATTTCAAAAATCAACCAACTATCATCCTGAACTCGCAGCTCCTCTTGTTGCCGACGAAAAGGAGGCTTACAAGGTAGGGTGCTCGCAGAGTATTTCAGGATCTTGCCACCTGCAAGAATACACGGATTTCAATATCAATAAATCTAATCTTGGGCAATTAGGTTGGGCTGAAAGCCCAACATTAGAATTTTGTTGGGGTAGAAACCCCAACCTACAAAAAGCTATTTCTTATGCGTCTTGGAAAGCGACGCGTCATATAAAAGGGGACTTAGTCCCCGCATTTACTCTTGCAGAGGTTCTAATAACCCTTGGCATAATCGGGGTTGTTGCTGCGATGACGCTACCTTTATTAATTCAAAACTACCAGAAACAAGTTGTAATTACCCGTTTAAAATATGCTTATAATGTACTTAGCAATGTATTAAAGCGTGCAGAGGCAGATTATGGCAATATTACGGAATGGGGGCTTGAGTCCAGTGGTTATGCTGATTATTCAACCATAGATGCTGTCAAGCTGCGGGAGAACTTTGTAAGACAATATATGCTTCCTTATATAAGTGATGCAAAATTTACAACTAATAACCCTTTGTCTTATTATGGATATAAAACAGAAATTAAAAAAGCATACGGCAGTATGGCGTACCCTTTAGATACAGGTGCGCCAATGGTTTTACAATTTAAAAACGGAATGGTAATTATATTAAATGTAGGAGTTGCTACTTCTCCGGAGGATCCTGATAAGCTCGGTGTTGCTGGAATAACTTTCGTAATAGATGTGGATGGGCCTAGTGGTAAAAATATATTCGGCCGTGATGTCTATTGGGCGCATATTCCGTTTGTAACGAATACTAGGTTTATGTTTTACCGTCTTTATGCTATTTATGCTAATAAAGTAATGTCCCCGATCCATGTTGCAAGAGCATCTTTAATAGATGAGTGCAAAAACGGGGGTTATTATTGTGCTTTTTTAATTCATTCTGACGGATGGCAGATTAAAGACGATTATCCACATAAGTTTTAATACATCTCGGAGTAATAATTTTATTACGCAGGATTTTAATAATAATTTTATCTTGAAATTTTATGTAACAGTTTATTTACATTAATCTGTTTAGCACAAAGTTTTAATTGTTTTTCTCCGTATTAACAGATATGATTTTTGTGAGAGAATATAGGAGTATATTGATGTAGTGTATAAAGTTATTTTTGTGTAATTTTATTAAGAAAACTTAATATTCATTTTATATTTTAGCAAATTTTTTTATGTTTTAACGTTATAAATATTATAGCTAAAAAGTGAGGGATATATTATGACCAAAAAAAATAGTAAAAGACGAGTATCAGTGTTATTAGTAGCACTGTTTTTTGCTGCTTCGCAGTCTTTGTTTAATGCTTCTCAGGCCAGTGATATTACCGGCATAACCGGTAATAACGGGATTTTTAATATTGATCCGTCCCGTGCACAAAATGGTATCGGCTTTAGAGATTATACAAATTTCACATTGGATAAGGGCGATATTGCTAACTTAATATTTAAGTACGGAGCGGAAAATATTTCAAAATTTGTAAACCTTGTAGATAACCAAATTAATATTAATGGTATTGTTAATTCGGTTAGGGACGGTGCATTCTACGGTGGAGAGGCTGTTTTCGTTTCACCTAAGGGCATGGTTGTAGGCCCTGATGGTGTATTGAATGTAGGCTCACTATCTATTTTAACACCAACCCAGCAAGGCATGAATTTATTAAGACGAGGTGACGCAACTCTGGATCAACTAGCATTGCATGGTAATTCAGATGTCACAATTAACGGTAAAATTTTGAGCCGCGGAGACGTAAATATGGTTGCCAGAGCGCTTGCTTTGGGAACTGATTCTGTTGTTCTGGGCGGTGTTGCCGGTCAAAATACCCTCCTTAATACCCATGAAGCAGCAGATACTTTATTCGAATCACTTGTAAATACCGGTGCTTCAGGTAATAGCGCTAATATGGATATTCGTACTTACAGAGCAGACGGCGGATTTACGGCTGCCGGTACTTTGAAAAACCTTGGAACCGGCGATATCGTTATTACAAACCGTGGTGATAACGGTATGTCAATTGTCAATACAGCAAATATTTCCAATGCTAACGGAAATTTACACCTTGTTAACGCCAAAGGTAATATGGATGTAAATGGCACAGTTGAAAGCAATGGAAATTCTCTATATTTAACAAACAGTCCTACAGCGGGTAAAATGACTATAGGTACTGATGCTCATATTAATGGAAACGCTGGCACACGGATTTATAACAGAAGTGCAAGCGGAGTTGCTATCAACGGTGAGATTAATAATAAGGGTAAAGGCCTTGCTATAACAAATGAGGCAGGTGCTTTAGACATTGCCGGGGTTATTAATAATACAAATGCTAATATGAATATTACAAGCAGAGGTTCAGGCTTGAATATGCCTGGAACAATTAATTCTTCCGGTGAAATTATTATCTCCAACAGAGGAGCAAACGGTACCACTATAGGTGGTAATATTAATAATACCGGAAATACTTATATTACAGAAGTAACTGGTGATTTAGATATTAACGGTAATATTTCTAATAAGGACGGAGAACTTGTTCTTGCCGGAAACGGAACCGGTGTTAATGTCGGATCAAACGCTGAAATTTCTAACAATGATCGTTTGGTTCTTGTAAATACTGGCAGCAAAGGTCTGACAATAGCTGGAGCCGTTAAAAATTCAGGTGGCACTGCAATAACCAATCGCGCCGGTGACTTTACTATGAGCGGATCTGTTGAAAATACTTCAGGTAAAATTAATTTGACCAATACCGGAAATGCATTGAAATTAACCGGTACAGTCAAAGGCGGCGTAGATGAAGTTCTTATCCAAAATACCGGGGCTGGCGGCTTCTCAATGGATAATGCAGTTGTTGAAAATTCCGGAAAAACTTATTTGCAAAATACTAACGGCGCAATGAGTGTAAATGGAAATGTAACAGGAAGTGACCTTGTGTATATCGGTAATACCGGTGCCGGCGGACTTACAATTTCTGGAGATAATACTTCAGTAAACGGTAACAATAATGCTAAAATTCAGATTTTGAATACCGGCGCGGGCGGTATGAATATCAGCAGCAAAGTTACCGGCAAGGATAATTCTACTGTTGCAATTACTAACCGTAATGGAGAGATGACTATTAGTAATGCAATATCAACTGAAGTCGGTAACATGAACTTAACCAACGTAGGGTCCGGCATGACTATTGCAAACGGGGCGGTTGTTGGAACCCAGGGCGGAGACCTTGTTGTTCAAAATACCGGCGCCAACGGTTTAAATATTAATGGTACAGTTTCTAATAGAGGTACTGCAACAATTTATAACAAAACCGGAAACTTAAATGTTAACGGTTCTATCTCAAATCAAAATGGTACATTATATGTTTCAAATGCCGGCAATGCATTAAATGTAAATGAGGGTGCAAATATTAACGGCAGCGGAACAAATTCAAATGTAAACATTTTGAATACCGGTGCAGGCGGCATGAATGTGAACGGAACAGTTACAAATGCTGGTAGAACCTTAATTACTAATAAAAATGGTAATCTAAACCTGAATGGCACAGTTGAAAATTCAGCAGGACTGGTTGCTGTTAACAATTTAGGTACAGGAGCCTTAAACATTGGAAATACCGGCTCAGTTACAAATTCAGGAAATAACAGAATAACAATTAACAATACCGGTAATGGCGGTATGACAATGGATGGTATAATAAACAATGACGGTCAAACATTGATTAGCAATAAGGCTGGCAATTTGAACTTAAATGGTTCTGTTGAAAATACCGCAGGAAATATCTCCGTAAGCAACATGGGTACGGGGGCTTTAAATATCGGTCAAACCGCATCAATAGCTAATTCCGGCAAAAACAGTATATCTGTTAATAATACCGGCGCTGGCGGTATGACAATGGATGGTACAATAACTAATGACGGTCAAACATTAATTACCAATAAAGCCGGTGATATGAACTTAAATGGTTCTGTTGAAAATTCTGCCGGCAGGATTTCGGTTAATAATCAAGGCAACGGAGCATTGAATGTTGGTGAAAATGCCTCTTTAACTAATACCGGTGGTGATCGTATTTACATAACAAATACCGGTGACGGCGGTATGAACGTAAACGGAAATGTAAACGCAAAAGGCCATATCCTCCTTACAAACAGAAAGGGCGGTATGAACGTTGCCGGCAATGTTACATCAAATGATGCAAATGTTGTCCTTACCAATTCCGGTGAAAATGCAATGGCCGTAAGCGGTACAGTTAAAGGTTCCAAGATTACTGTTACCGGCCAGGGTTCAGATGTAATCCTAGGAAATAAAGATACTGAACAGGTTGCATTAGATGCGTCTGAAAAAGTTTCTATTACTGTAGAAAATGGTAACTTAAAAAATGCAGGAACAGATTCTGATTTGATTAAATCTGATGGTAACTTATTTATGAATGTTACTAACGGCTCAATCGGTGAGGATGTTGTCGCTGAAAACGGAATTGGTGAAGAGTCAAGAGACTTGACAAAATCAATCAATGTAAATGTTAAAGGCGGTGTTAAAGCATTTACAACCGATGAAGATAAATCTGGTGATAACCACGTAATAAATATTGCGACAAAAGGCAAAGATTTGAATGTTGACCGAATTAAGGCAGATGGCAAAGTTATATTGTTAACTGATAAGGATGACGCTGGTAATACCGGTTCAATTCTAAATGCCTCTACAGACCTTGGAACATATGCAAATGTTAAAGGTACAAGTATTCAGATGATTTCAAGTGGTTCAATCGGAACAGCTGACAATGCTCTTCACTTCAGACAAACTGACCCAAGTCAGCAATCAAATGTTCTGGCTGTTAAAGATATATATCTCCATGCTCGTGGTGAAGACTATGGTGAAGATGTTAATTTTGGCACAATTAAGTCTAAAGAAGGCAGCGTCAATGTTGACCTTATTAGAGATGCCATTATTGATAATATAATTTCAGCAGGTGAGATAAATGTTGACTCTCGTAAAAATGGTGCACAGCTTGAAATTAAAAATCAATCCCATGACACATCTTTAATCAGAGATTACTTTGACAAAGATATGGACGATAATTTATAAAGACTGGTCATAGCAAAAAAAGCAAGAGCGGACTTTTTATAAGTCCGTTCTTTGTTTTATTATTCATTTTGTTGTATTATGGGTTTATGAATAGTTTTAAGAAAGATAGTCTTGGTGTATTTATTGTCCCTACCGGAGTTGGAGCTTCTATAGGCGGTTATGCCGGGGATGCAAGTACTTATGCAAGAAAGTTTTCAAAGTATTCTAAATTAATTGTAAATCCTAATGTTGTTAATGCAGGCGGCTTTTCCGGGATTAACGATAATATGTATTATGTTGAAGGTTATTCACTAGATGAGTTTATAAGGGGACGTTTGAATTTATTGCCTTCCGGCGATGGGAATAATATTGGAATTGTTTTTGATAAATCTATTCCTCAAGATGTGTTAAACGTTCATATAAATACAATGAATGCCGTAAAAACAGTTTATGGAGTTAATATTTCAGGATATGAAATAACCGGCGAACCTGTAGGGGTAGATTTTTCTTTGGATAGCAGCGGAATTTCCGATGGATCTGTGCAAAACCCCGAAACTATGCTAAAAGCTGCTGAAAAGCTTGTTAAAAACGGCTGTAACGCAATTGCGCTTGTTTGCTTGTTTGAAGATCCGGAAGAGTACAATAAAGATTATTCAAATGGCCTGGGGACTGATCCAGTTGGAGGTGTTGAGGCTATTTTATCTCATTATATATCAAAAGAGTTACAAATTCCTTGTGCACATTCCCCCGCATTTGCTGATTATCAGATATATTCTGATATCGTTAATCCGAAATCGGCTTCGGAATATATTACGCCGACATTTCTGCCTTGTGTTTTGTTAGGTTTGTCTCAAGCGCCACAACTTGTTTCGTCCGGAGGCTTATCTATAAAAGATGTAGATTTTCTGGTTATGCCTTATAATTCATTAGGAAGTCCTGCTGTTTTGGAAATTTTAGATTCGGGAATTAATATTTATGCTATAAAAGAAAATTCGACTGTGTTGGATGTTACTGCGGAGAAACTTGGCATTTTAGATAAAGTTTGTGTGATAAATACTTATGACGAATGTTTGGCTAAGATAAAATCCATATAGGTAGGGCGAGCACTCTGCCGACAAAACGATTGAGTATTGTTTTGGAGAGGAAGAACCCGTGAGGTGTCAGGAAACGTAGCGTTTTCTGACACCCGAATAATACAATAGTTCAATGTAGGTTGGGGTTTCTACCCCAACAAAAATAATGAATTAAAAAAAAACAACCAACTGTCATCCTGAACTTACTTTTTCTTTAGCAGAAAGCGGATTTTCGGAAGGGTGAACAAAGTGAACCCGTAAGGTGTCAGGAAACGTCCAGTTTTCTGACACCCCGAATAATCCAAGAGAGAAAAAGTAAGCAAAAAGAAAGCATTAAGAGTCGTGGAATTTAAATTTCAGAATGGGACTTGAAAAAATAAAAAAATAGTATATAATAAAAGAAAAAGGAGGTAAACACATGGGAAAGTCAATGGTAGCAAGGCATACGGGGGGGGGGGGGTAAGGAACCTCAAGGGAGACAAGGGTTTTTGTCAAAAATACCTTTCTTCAAATTTTTCACCAAAACAAAGTTTTCTGTATCAGATGTAAATAAATATTATGTTGGGGTGAAACCCCAACCTACATTGAACTGTGGGGGGCACATAGAGAAAAGATTGATAAAAAATTCCCCATGTCATCCTGAACTCGTTTCAGGATCTAGCCACCGTCAAAAATGTTTGGCTATTTGCACTAAAAAAACTAATGTTGGGCTGAAAGCCCAACCTACATTGATTTCCGTTTTACCCCGCCGGCGGAGCATTGTAATGCAGTGCCTCAGGCCCCATTCGCCTCGTAGAATTGCATTTACTCTGGCGGAAGTTCTTATAACCCTAGGCATAATCGGTGTTGTTGCTGCTTTGACTTTACCGACATTAATTGCTAATTACCAAAAGAAGGAAACAATTTCAAAAATACAAAAAGTATATACCGTATTAAATCAGGCGTTTAAGCTATCTGAAGTTGACAATGGAGAATTTGAGTATTGGGATGTTGACTATAGTGATCCTGATACTTATTTTGAGAAATACTGGAAGCCTTATTTGAAGATAAATAAAATATGTAAAACTTATAAAGAATGTTTATATCCTTCAAATTCCCCTTGGTATTATCTAGATGGTTCTCCTTTTAGAATGTCTGTAATAGCTTTGGGTTATAGAGTTTCTTTCTATACCTCTGATGGAACTTATATGGCAATATCACTTGTAAACGGCGGAGGAACGGATGAAGACGGTAACGAAGTACCTATAGTCTATTCCCAGAGTATTTATGTAGACATCAATGGAGCCCAAAGACCCAATCAGCTTGGAAAAGATCTTTTCATGTTTTCGATAACCAAAAAGGGAGTAATGCCGTTATGTTATGATTATTCTAGAGATGAAATTAATGAGGATTGTTCTAAAAATGGCAGCGGTAGAAGCTGCCTTGCCAAAATAATTAGTGAAGGCTGGCAGATAGGAGCGGACTATCCTTGGAAATAAGTTTCTCATGTATTTGTCGTGTAAATTTATGTTGCAGGTATTGGAAAAGGGAGTATTTTATACTCCCTTTTCTTTTAACGGAGGATTTAATCCGTCTTGTTTATAAAGAATTGGTAAAGAATAACTTATATACTTTCTGCAAACTTCATATAATCAACACCGCCAACAGATTTATAAATATTAATTGTAGATATTATGTAATTAATTTTATTGGAGGCCTCATCTCGTTCAGAAAGGATTAGGGCTTCTTCTGCTTTTAATCGGTCAAGTTCTGATAATGCTCCAATAACGTGTTTTCTAAGCATTAAACTATATTTATCTTTTTCAAGATTGTATCTTTCAAGACTTGAATTATAATTTTTCTTACTTGTGTTAGCTGTGTAAAGAGAGTCGTTAACTTCCTGAATAGATGTTAAAATCGTCTTTTCGTAAGTTTGCTGGGCTTTTTCATATTCAAGTTTTGAATATCTCAGACGTGACATTTTCAGACCGCCCGTAAATATATCAAACGACGGAGCAATTCCTCCTAAAGCTTTAAATGTATGACTTCCGAAAATATTTGTGAAACTGTATGCGTTAAATCCGGCTTGCCCGTATAGTATGAATTTAGGCAAGAGATCCCGTCTGGCTGTTTTTACGTCAATTCCTATTTTTTGAATATAGTTTTCTGTTTTCAAAAGGTCCGGACGATTTTGGATAACCTCTGCCGATATATTTTCCGGGATTTCCGGCATACTTAATGTTTTATAGTCATTTCTTTTTATGTCAACGAGGTTTCTGTCACCCACAAGTACGATTAATTGTCTTTCAATTGTTTTTTGATGATTTCTGTATAAATCAAGAGTTTCCTCAAATTCTGTTAATACTTGTTTCTCCATTAATAATTCTGTAAGGGAACATAAACCATTTTTATATTTTGTTTCTGTCATCTCAACGATTTGTTTTTGAAGTTTGAGGAGCTGTTCCTGGTTTTTAATAAGTTTGTCAAGTTTTATCAGGTTGAAATATTGAGACGCAAGGGCTGATGTTAAAGAAATATATGTTGCTCTTTCATCTTGTTTCATTATTTCGACTTGTTTTTTCAGGCTTTTGGTCTTGAGATAATTTTCTCCCCATATGTCAATTTCATATGTCATTGTAAGCGGGAGAACAAAATTACTCTGTTTATAGTCATTAATAGTTACACTCCCAAGTTTTACATCACTTGACTGGAAATCCCTGAACAGATCACCGTAAAAACCAATTTGCGGTAATTGATCGGCAAAAGACTGTTTGACAATTTCCTGAGCTTGTTTGGTCTTTAGTGCAGAAATTTTTAAGTCCTGATTATTTACAAAAGCTTTATTCAGATAATCCAACAATATATCATCATTGTATTTTTTCCACCAGTCAATATTAAGATATTGAAGTTTGTAAGTGTTATCCTCTTTAACTTTTGCATCAACAGAGTTAAATCCGCACACCAAAACCAGCACAAGGGTAAATATAATTTTAAAATTTTTCATGCTTTACTTCCTTTTTTTCTTTGTGTTATCATAATAACACAAAAATAAAATAAAAGAAAATGTCATGGAAACAAAAAAAATATTAGAAAGCAGAATAGGATTAAAGTTAGTTACTATCGGAAAAATGTCAAAAGTTTTTGCCTTACAGCGTTTTTCGGGTAAAAACCATCCTATAACTCCGGAGCAATTTTCTGTACTTGCGGCACTTGCAGAACAAGATGGAATGCATCAGAGCCAGATTGCGGCATTTACATTGAAAGATCGTCCCAATATTACCAGAATAATAAATATTTTGGAAGAAATGGAGCTGGTAAAAAGAAGTTCCGGGGTTGATAGAAGAAAAGTTTTTAAGGTTCATATTACCCCAAAAGGAAGAGAAGTTTATGAAAAAGTTCTTCCGACAATATTGGATATATGGAGCAGCACTGTAGAAGGTGTCACAAATGAGGAGATGACTACAACTTTAAAAGTTCTGGCAAAAATTCGAGAGAATTTGTCTAATAATTTAAATATACATAACCAAAGTGAGGATGATGAAAAATGGAAGAAAATAATTCAACCCCAAAACGAAAAAGACATGTGCTTTCAGAAAAAGCAAAGCAGCGTATAAAAGAAAGAAAAGAAAGACATAAAAGAAACCGGCCGGAGTATCAAAAAAAGCGTGTTATTGTGCCGACGGTTACAGGTGTGTTACTTGTAATACTCGGGATAATGGCAGCAATTCATTCAACATATTTTCAATCAACGGATGATGCATTCGTGGAGGGACGTCTCATTACGGTAGCTCCGCGTGTTTCAGGGCCGGTTGTAAAACTTCTTGTAGATGATAATGATGAAGTTAAAGCCGGCGATCTCCTTGTTGAAATTGATCCGACCGATTATGAGGTAAAACTTCATCAGACTGAGGCAAAACTTGCCCAGGCAAAGGCCCAATTGAATGTAACCGAAAATGAAATAGACAGAACCGAATCTAATGTCGGAGAAACTGCTGAAGATTTAAATTCAACAAAATCAAAACTGGAGTTTGAAAAGAAAGATCATAAGCGTTATACGGATATGTACGATGCAGGAATTGTCTCCAAGCAGGATTTCGACAGGGCAAAAAGAGAATATGAAGTTTCTCAGGCTAATCACAAATCGGCCCAAGAACGATCAAATGCTGCAAAATTTGCACTTAAATCTATTCAGGCAAAGAAAGAAACTGTAGAAGCTGATATTCAAAGACTTGAAGCTGAAGTTGAACAGGCAAAATTGGATTTATCTTATACTAAAATATATGCGCCTCAATCAGGAAAGGTTTCGGCGAGAAGCGTTGAACAGGGTAATTATCTTCAGGTCGGCCAGCCTTTAATGCAAATTGTTCCGAAAAGCGTTTGGGTTGTTGCAAATTTTAAAGAAATTCAGCTTACAAAAATGAAACCTGGCCAGCCGGTGTCAATTAAAGTTGATACTTATCCCGGAAAACGTTTTAAGGGAGAAGTTCAAAGCATACAAAGAGCAACCGGTGCAAAATCCAGTTTATTTCCGCCTGAAAATGCGGTTGGAAGTTACGTAAAAATAGTTCAGAGAGTTCCGGTAAAAATAATATTTAAGGAAGATATCTCAGATTATAATATCGTCCCGGGAATGTCAGTAGTACCAAAGGTAAAAGTAAAGTAATATGCAGGAAACAACAACTACCCCACAAAAAACAGTAAATCCTTATATAGTTGCAATAGCGGTATTGCTGCCGTCTTTTCTGGCATTGGCAGCCTCTTCTGCTACCAATGTAAGCCAGCCTCATATTGCGGGTTTTTACGGCGCTACACAGTATGAAGCCAATACAGTAATAACATGTTATATTATATCCGGTGGTCTTATGCTGCCGGTTACCGGATATCTGGTAAGGCGTATAGGGAAAAAATTATTAATGTTTTACAGTATATTCCTCTTTATGCTTGGATGTCTTTTGTGCGTTCTGGCCCCGAATCTTCAGGCTTTAATAGGAGCAAGAGTTGTCCAGGGGATTGGCAGCGGCTGTATTCTCCCTCTTTGTCAGGCGGTTCTTTTGGAAGTTTTTCCTCCGGAACAGCGCGGGGTTGCTATGGGGTTGTTCGGTGTTGCCGCAATGTTTTCCCCTCTTGCGGGGCCGTTTCTTGGCGGGTATTTGACGGATAACTATTCATGGCAATGGATTTTTATTATAAACATACCTCTTTGTATGTTGTCATTTCTGCTGATAAAAATATTCATGCCAAGTGACAAGCCTGAAAACCCTCCGGAAGATACTCATTTTGATGTTGTCGGGTATGTCTCTATAGTTGTTGCAATGGCTTGTATGCAGATTGTTCTTGATAAGGGACAGCAGTTTAACTGGTTTGATACAACCTGGATATGCTGGCTAACCGGAATATGTATATTTTCTTTTGTATTATTTTATGTATGGGAATTGGAATATAAGCATCCGGTAATTGATATAAGAGTATTTAAGGATCGAAACTTTTTATTTGGGACTATCGCAAGTTCTTTCATAAATGTTATGATATATTCAACATTGTTGCTTGTGCCTATGTTTGTACAGAGTTTGTTAGGATATAGTCCTTCTATGTCCGGATTGACAATGTTTCCGCGTGCGGTTATCTGTCTTGTCGGATTGTTAGCTGTTGGTGAAATTTCCAGATTCATAGGCAGCAAGATACTGGCTACAATTGGTTTTTTAATTATGGCCTCTGCTTTATTAATGCTGACTCAAATGAATCCTACCTCATCCATTGAAAGCGTAATTCTTCCGAATATTTTACTTTGTATCGGTGTTCCGACTGCTTTTGTACCGGTTACGGCATTGTCGTTTCAAACTTTGCCGGCCTCTAAAAATGCTGATGCCGCGGCATTACATGCATTGTTCAAAAACATTGTAACAGCTGTTGCAACATCTGTTTCTGCAACTTTTATAGCAAGAGTTTCCCAAGTATATCAAAATTATCTTGTCGGGAATCTTTCTCCTCATAACCCGATGTTCCAGTATAAATTATCTATGTTGAAAAGTAAATTTTTGGTTCATTATCCGGCGGTTCTGGCTGCGAGAAAGGCTGATGGAATGTTGTATAGACAACTTCAGCAGCAGGCAAGACTGGGGGCATTTTTCGATGTATTTATTGTTCTTGCGACACTTTGTATATTAATAATTCCGGTTTTATACATACTTAGAAGTAAAAAGCCTGAATCATAAAAGATTTACAGGGTATCATAAACCCGTTTAATTTCTTTAATATCCTGCCACATAAGCCACTTGGGACTCCCTTTTTCATGGGAGTCATTTCTTAGAAGATATGAGGGATGAAATATTGGCATCATACGGCTGCCGAAAGGTCCATCAAACCATTTCCCGCGCATTTTTGTTATTCCTGAAGTTGTGTTTATCATTGATGTTAGGGCTACTTTCCCGCAGAGAAGAATAATCCTTGGTTTCAGGATTTCTATCTGTGCATCTAAAAAAGCCCTGCAAGCTTCTTTTTCCTCCGGCAGCGGATCTCTGTTATTTGGCGGGCGGCATTTAAGTGTATTGCAGATATAAATATTTTTGTTCCTTGAAAGTCCGACTGAGGCAAAGATTTTATCTAAAAGCTGTCCGGCTTTCCCGACAAATGGTTCTCCCTGCTGATCTTCATAATATCCGGGAGCTTCTCCTATCAGCATTAGTTTTGAATTGGGCACCCCACCTGAAAAAACTATATTAGTACGTGTTTCTGCAAGTGAGCAGTTGCTGCACATTTCGCACAAGCTGCGCACTTCCTGTAAATCTTCTTCAACAGTCATTGTAAAATCCTTAATCTGTTATTAAAGTTATCATGAAAGATTTTCATAAGCAAATTTAAGTTATAAAAACTACAATCACGACTGTTAAAGGTTTGTTAATTAACGTAAGACATATTGGGGAATTTTTTCTAAAGCTTTTAATAAAAAACTTTCCGCAAGTCCGTTATGATAAATAACTTCTTTAGCGGTATTAAGATCATACCAGGCAGCATAATCGACTTCTTCTGTAAGTTTAAAATCTTCACTTCCAACTCTTGTTATAAAATTACAAATAAGGCTATTTGACTTTTCAAAATATTCGGAATCGTTAAATTTAGTATCAATTACATCTAGTCCTGTTTCTTCTTTGATTTCACGTTTAAGAGCCTCCGCAAGATTTTCGCCTTTTGTAACATACCCGGCAACAAGGATATTGTTTTTTCTTCCGTATTGTTGTATGAGCAGAGTTTTTGAAAAATCTTTGTTAAAGATAATTGTGCTGACTGCAACATTAAACATTGGAAATCTGAATTCGCTGCAGACCGGACAAAATGGTATTTCTCCTTCATTTAACCCAAAGTTTATGCATTCTTTTAAAACTAATTCGGCTCCGCATTCCATACAGTATTTCATAACAGTATGTTAACACGAAATAATTTAAATTTCTTATTTTTATATTACAATATTGTTAGAGGATTACTAAAAAGGAGAAAAAACAATGTTAACAAAAAATTCTGCTGTAAAAACAAGTTTTTCAGGTGTTGATTTTTCTAAGTATACATCTAAAACATCTGATTTTGTAAAAGAATTAGCTTCAAGAGCTAATAAGAAAGGCCATTTCCTTAACTGGGTAAACCTTCCTTCAGAACAATTGAAAAGGGTTGATGAACTCTATTCAATGGTTGATTCATTTAAAAAGCAAACCGGTGTTTCAAAATTATGTGTTATGGGTATTGGCGGTTCTAAACACACGGTTGAACACATGCTTGGTATCAACGGACTGAATGTATGTCATGATGTTGTTGATTTTTATTCAGACGTTGATTCTGTAAGTTTGAACAGATTTTTATACAGACTTGGCGATGTTACATCTGCAAATTATATGATTGCCTCCAAGTCTGGTTCAACTTTTGAAACTAAAGACGGATTTTTAAGAATACAACAAATGCTGATTGACGCTTATATTTCAAAGGGCCAGTCTCAATCTGAGGCAGAAGTTTCTGCTGCTAAACATTTGATTGCAGTAACTGATGCAAATGCTGAAAAAAGTGAACTTAGAAGAACTTCAATTTCTAACGGCTGGCTTGGTGATTTGTATATTCATGACGATGTAGGCGGCAGATTTTCGGCATTTGATGATCATGCTTTATTTACACTTATATGGGCTGGCATGTCAAAAGAAGATATGATAAAAATGCTCAATTCTGCTCAGGAAATGTCTGAACTTTCTTTATCAGAAGATTTGGATGTAAACGATGCACTGAAAGAAGGAATTTTCTGGGCGGATGCAAAGTTGAACGGAATTGAAGCATCTGTTCATCAGTACATGGGTTCAATGTTTGAAAACACTGTATACTGGCACGCTCAAATGCAGAATGAATCTGTTAAAGACACATTAAAACAGGTTGCAAAAGTTCCTGATGCAATGCACCATAGTGCTGAAGCTCATTTTAATCCGGCAAATAAACTTGTCTTTGCATTGACTGTTCCGGTTGATAATGGTGTTTGTTCCGAAAATGCAGAGGCTTATATTGGCGCGTTAACTAAATCTTATGAAATTACAGGAGCATTCTTCAAAGAAGAAGTTCAAACTTCAAAAATGGGATTAACTCCTGAAGCAGCAGGGGCTATGACAATGTTAAGAGCTTATGCTACAGTTTATCAGGAAATTGTTCAATGCGTTATGACCGGAAAAGCATTGCCGGAAGTTCTTGATAGTGTTCTACAGCCGCATGTAGAGTTTTACAAGAAAAATCTTAAGGGCGGAGTTGTCGTTCCGGGAAGAATTTCCACGTAAAAAATAATAATCATTTAATTCTAAAAAGGCTGACTAAACTATATTTAGTCAGTCTTTTTTTATGTTTCAATGAAAAAAATTTTTTATGATACTAAAGCAGTAAAACGGTTTATTGACAATGAAGGCCCTGCATAGTAATATTTTTATATTAATATTTTTTGGAATGAGTTATGGCTGCAAATTTTGATTTTTTAAAAAAAGTTGATAAGAATTTATTTGAAATTATTGATGAGGCTGAAAATCTTTATCGTGATGAATATTTTGAACAATGCATGACACAGACAAGGCGTTTCGGGGAAAATGTTTGTAAAAAAGTTCTTGGTAAGAAAAGGACGAGCGAAGATACTTTTGATGAAATGCTTGCCACTTTGAAGGACAATGGATCAGGAGAGGTTCAGGAAAAAGAATTTATAGATGATTTGTACTTTTTAAAAAAGCACGGAAACTCTTCCACTCATTCTTCCAAAGTTAAAAAAGACGGTATGGAAGCGCTTGAATGTTTGAAAAGAGCTTTTGAGATTGCTGTGAGTTATTCTGTATACAACAAAAAGGCCAAGGCAGATATTTTAAAACTCCGCTATGATACTGAACTTCTTATAACCGGGAAAAAATCAAAAAAATCTCTTGCTGAGAGATATTCCGAAGAAAAAGTACAAACACAAAAGAAGAGGAAGAAAAAGTCTTCATCAAAAAGTACAATAACTCTGTTTCCTATAAGTAAAAAAACTCAGAGTTCATCAAAAACTAAAGGGAAAAAGAAACAGTTTGATAAGAAACAGTATTACACAATAAGTTCAAGTAAGAATAAAAAAGGTGTTTCTGTATTTTGGGTTACGGTCGGTGTTTCTTTTGCGGTATCTCTAATAATGCTATGCGTATTTTTCCTGATTACTCTATAAATTTTATTGACTTAATGAACATTTTAAATAACAATGTCGTTATTATATTGTGGCAGCAGGAAGGTGGTTTATGAAAAAGGTAGTTTTAGGTCTTTTTACAATATTGTTATTATCCGGGGCAGCTTATACTACAGAAGTATACAACACAAACTCCGATACCATTCATGAAGGTGTTATCACTCTTCAGACTCCTTTTTATACAAAGTATTATTCTATTGATCCGGTAAATATTACAGCTAAATTTCGTGAATTAAGGGATCAGGAATATAAACAGTTAAGCCGCGAGCAGAAAAAGACATATAAGGAAGTTCGGAAGATAGAAAAATTCATAGCAAAAAAGGATTTTGAAAAAGCTTTAAAGAAAGATTCTTCATTCCTTCCAACGCATATTCAATATATGAATTATCTGCTGTCTCAGTACGATTTGTCCGGCGCTTTGGCTGAAATGAATAAAATAAAAAGTTTAAATAATAATGATAAAATTTTGCAAGAAGATATTATTAATTATAAACTTGGAATGCTTTATTATCTAAACCGGGATTATCCTACAGCTCTATCAATTCTTACTCCTTTTGCAGATAAACAGAACCCTTCTGTTGATAATTTATGGTTTGCTCTTGCTGATATACATTTTAATTTGAACAACAGCAGTACAAGCATTTTTTATGCTAAAAAAGTTTCGGAGGGTTCTGCTAATTATGCAGCGGCTCAGGTTCTTCTTTATAATAACTACTACAATTTGAAAAATTTCAAAACGGCAAATTCCTATGCTCAAAAACTTGTTAAAATAGATCCGGGGCCAATTAATTATATGCGGCTTGGGACAACGTCTTCTGACGAAAAAACAAAACTGTTGAATTATTATAAAGCTCATAATTCTGCGCTTGCATCAAAAAATTATACGGCGCTGGTTCAGGCTGATATGCGTATTGCGGAAATTGAACAGAAAAAAATTAACAATGCGGTTAATACGCTTTCCGGTTTTGTAGAAAAGCCGGATTGGTTCAAAATAGCAAAAGAAATCGATAAAATGACTGAACCGTTAGATTTAAGTTTGCGTCAGCAGGAGTTTTTTAAAATGACAAATAACTGTATTGGAAAATATAAAGATACTGATTTGATTAAATGTTTTGAGTACGTAAATCGTGAGCAGGACAAGATTTCAAATGAAGTAAAGGCAAAGTACCAAAAAGCTATGGAAGACAGGCGACAAAGGGAGCTTGAATATCAACGTCGTCAAATGCTTATTCAGCAGCAAAATTTCTATGACAGAATTTATATGGATAGTTTTTTCTATATGCGGCATCCCTTCTTTTGGGGATACTGGTAGTTAATGTTGAGCTTTCAGCCCAACTTACTTTTTTCTTTGGCCAAAAGAAAAAAGTAAGCAAAAAAGAAAGCACTATGAGTCGTGAGATTTGATTTATTCTTTAAGGACTTAAAACGAATTGTTTTTAGATAATGTAGGTTGGGGTTTCTACCCCAACATTGAAATTATATTTTCCCCCCTTGCAAACCTACTTTTTTCTTTGGCTAAAAGAAAAAAGTAGGCAAAAAAGAAAGCACTATGAGTCGTGAGACGTAAATTAAAAACAGATACTTGAAAAAATAAAAAAATAGTATATAATAAAAGAAAAAGGAGGTAGACATATGGAAAAGTCAAGTATAGCAGGGCATACGGGGGGGGGGGGTAACGAACCTCAAGGGAGACAAGGGTTTTTGTCAAAAATACCTTTCTTCAAATTTTTCACCAAATCAAAGTTTTCTGTATCAAACGTAAATAAATATTATGTTGGGGTGAAACCCCAACCTACATTGAACTGTGTGGG
>CALUYU010000035.1 GCA_944325075.1 Candidatus Gastranaerophilales bacterium | reverse complement strand
GGCATAACTCCTGAAGATATAAAAGAAATGTGCGAGCTTGTTCCTGCAAAAATCGTCTCCTCAGAACAAGCCTTCAAGGACAGTACCGCTCTTTCAAATGCTTACTACATCCTCAAAGATCATAATATTGAGATGAAACTTTTATAAGATTGGAGTGTTAAGAGTTGAGAGTTCAATTAGAAAATACAGCAAAATATAAAAGTAAAAAGTTTGCCGTTAGAATAGTAAACTTATATAAGCATCTTTGTAACGAAAAAAATGAGTATATTTTATCAAAACAAATATTAAGATCAGGAACAAGTATCGGGGCCAATTTAGCAGAAGCCGAATGTGCAAGTAGCAAAAAAGACTTTTTAAATAAAGTGTATATAGCTTTAAAAGTATGTGCTGAAACAGATTAAGCAGCTGTTTTTGTAAAGTTTCATGTAAAATTACAAAAAACAGAATGTTTGTGCTATGATATAAGTAAGAAATACCAGACACAGAGGAAAAGTAAAAGTTTAAACCTCTGACGAGAGTAGCATTTTTAACAACTAAAAATATCTATAATGAGGGTAGAAAAGTATGAGTCAGCAAAACATATTTGAAGACGGTAAAATAGTCCAAGTTAATATAAGAGAAGAGATGAAGCGCTGTTATATTGATTACGCAATGAGTGTAATTGTAGGCCGAGCACTTCCTGATGTACGTGACGGACTTAAACCGGTTCACAGACGTATTCTCTATGCAATGAATGAACTTGGTATGACTCCAGATAAGCCGTTTAAAAAATGTGCACGTATTGTTGGTGAAGTACTTGGTAAATATCACCCTCACGGCGATAGTTCTGTTTATGAAGCGCTTGTACGTTTAGCCCAAGACTTCAACACAAGATATTTAGTTGTTGACGGACACGGTAATTTCGGTTCTGTTGACGGTGACGGAGCGGCAGCAATGCGTTACACAGAGGCCCGTATGCACAAAATTACCCAATCAATGCTTGCTGATATTGATTGCGAAACAGTTGAGTTTGAACCAAACTTTGACGGTTCTCTTTTAGAACCGTCGGTTTTGCCGGTAAGATTACCTATGCTCCTCCTGAACGGCTGCTCCGGTATCGCTGTTGGTATGGCAACAAATATTCCGCCGCATAACCTTGCAGAAGTAGTTGACGGAACCGTTGCACTTATAGAAAATCCAAATATTACGGTATCAGAATTAATGGAATATATTAAAGGGCCGGATTTCCCGACAGCTGCAACAATTGTAGGTTTAAATGATATTAAACAGGCTTATGAAACCGGCCGCGGCTCTATTAAAATGCAAGCAGTAGCAAACTTTGAAGAAATAGCCGGAGGTGCCGGACGCCAGTCAAGAACTGCTATTGTCATTACTGAAATCCCGTATCAGGTTAACAAAGCTATGCTTATTGAAAAAATTGCGGAACTTGTTAAAGACCAAAGAATTAACGGTATATCGGACATCCGCGATGAATCCGATAGAGACGGAATGAGAATTGTTATTGAGCTTAAGAGAGACGCTAAACCTGATGTTGTAAAAAATAACTTATTTAAATACACACAGCTTGCAACAACTTTTGGCGTGAATATGCTTGCGTTATGCGGCAAACAGCCTAGATTAATGAATTTGTATGAAGTACTTAGCGAGTTTGTTGAACACAGAGTTGAAATCGTAACAAGAAGAACAATTTTCTTCCTCAAAAAGGCAAAAGTTCGTGCTCATATTTTAGCAGGCTTAATAATCGCTCTTGGCTCTATTGATGAAGTTATTGAACTTATTAAAAACTCTAAAACCACAGATGAGGCTCGTGAAGGCTTAATGAGCCGTTTCGGGCTTGATGTTGACCAGGCTAATGCGATTTTGGAAATGCAGTTGAGAAGATTAACAGGCTTGGAGCAAGACAAAGTTAAGGCTGAATATGATGAGTTATTAAAGAAAATAGCAGAATATGAAGATATTCTTGCAAGCAGACAAAAAATTCTTGATATAATTAAAACAGAACTTCTTGAAGACAAAGAAAAATATGGCGATGAACGCAAAACCCAAATTATTCCTGATCAGGGTGAAGTAACTATTGAAGATTTAACACCGAATACACCTATGGCAGTATTTATAACACATCAGGGATATTTAAAGAGAATTTCTCTTGACACATTTGAGCGTCAGAACCGTGCAACACGCGGCAAATCAGGAATTAAAACAAAAGAAGATGATGATATTCAACATTTCTTTACAGCAATGATGCATGATAAAGTCTTGTTCTTCTCTTCCAAGGGAACTGTTTATAGTCTGAATGTATACGACTTCCCGGAAGGAGGACGTCAGTCTAAAGGGCTTCCGATAGTTAATGTTCTTCCTATAGATCAGGATGAAATGATTACGGCTGTTGTTCCGGTAAGCCAGTTCTCTCATGAACTTAACCTGATTATGCTTACCAAAAAAGGTTACATCAAACGTATTGAATTAGATAACTTTACAAATATCAGAAGAAACGGAATTATTGCAATCGGCCTTGAAGAAGGCGACAGCTTATGCTGGGTAAAACTTGCAACAGCCAAAGATGAGATTATTATCGGAACATCCTGCGGTATGGCAATACGATTCCCAATTGAAGATTTGAGACCTTTGGGAAGAAGCGCAAGAGGCGTTACTGCAATGAAGTTAAGAACCGGCGACGAAATTATCGGCTGTGATATTGTTCCAAGAGATTATGATGCAGACCTGCTTGTTGTTACATCAGACGGTTTTGGTAAACGTACAAAATTATCGGAATTTAGAAGCCAAAACAGAGGCGGATTAGGATTGATAGCAACTAAATTCAAAACAGCCTCCTCAAGACTTGTGGCTCTAACAATAGTAAAAGATACCGATGATATTATGATGGTAACAGCAAATGGTGTAGTGACAAGATTAAATGCCGGCTCTATTTCATGCCAGGGACGTCCGGCAACAGGTGTTCGCGCACAAAATCTTACAGATAACGACACGGTTTGTTCGGTTAACAAAATTGTAAACCCTGATAACGATGAAACCATTATCAAGGACAATATAAAAGCTGAAGCTGAAGCCAACGCAAACGTTGAGCAGGGCAGCTTGCTGGATAGTCAAGGTCAGGATAATGCTGAATAAAATATTATCAGTATTAATATTATTATTTGCAGGTATAAATTTAGTTTATGCAGCAGAGGTTGTAATAAATAAAGATCTGAAAAGTTTCTTCACCGAAACTCCTCAGAGAACCGCGAATGCAACCTGCTTTATGTATCCAAACAATCAGTATAAATGTGCTTGTAGATTTTCAAATAATAAAAAAATCTGGGCATCCGGAGAGATTTCGCAAATCTTGGGCCTATCTACCGGTACAAAAACCGGTATAATTAAAGAATGCACAGATTAAAAATATTGAAAACACAATAAAAATATGATATAATATATGTATAAATATGCTAAAACTCAATCATAGAGCCAATTCACAGATAGGGGGGGGGGGCTAAACTACCCATAAAACCGTTGTTCCATGGCCATTTGGGCAAATTGTTTGTGTCGGGACAAAGGTATAGACACATTTTTGAAAACAATGTAAGCAGGGATTTCAGTTGGTTGGGCTTTGTCCCTGAGGGACTTCCCTATAACGCTCCGCTGTGTGGAGCGCATAGGGAAATGCTCAATAAATAATTTTTCATGTCATCCTGAAATTGCAGCTCTTCTTGTTGCCGACGTAAAGGGAGCTTACAAGGGATGGTACTCGCAGAGTAATTCAGGATCTTGTCACCGACAAAAATGTTCGACCATTTGCACTCAAAAATCTAATGTTGGGCTGAAAGCCCAACCTACATCTCGTCGAATCGTATTTACTCTTGCAGAGGTTCTAATAACCCTAGGCATAATTGGTATAGTTGCCGCAATGACAATGCCAATGCTTATTGCAAAATACCAAAAGAAAGTTCTTGTTACTAAAATGAAATATGTATACACTCTTGTATCAAATGCTATGCTGCAATCTCAAGCTGATAATGGTTCCCCAAAGGAGTGGGAATGGGGAAACTCTTATAATGATGAAAATTTAGAAAGAGTTATGCAGACATACATATTACCTTATATTAAAGGAGTAGAAACCAAAACCATAGAAGAGGACGGGAGAGACTATTATTATATCAGACTAAAAAATGGAATGTCTTTAGTATTCACCCTTGACGGAATAACAAATCACGCAGGCATAAGAACTGTTAAAATATACAGAAAAATTACCGGCTTAACTGCGGCGCATTAATCTTCCTTGACGGCTGGGAAATAAAAAGCGATTATCCGTGGTAATCAAGACTTTTTACCGGCAGCAGTTTTTTGATGTTTATATAATTCTTCACGGCGTTTTTTGACATTTTCGTCCTTTAGAAAATCCTCGTATTTACCGTTGTAGTTTATGTATCCGTATGGTGTAAGCTCTATTATCCGGCTGGCAATTGTCTGGATGAACTGATAATCCTGAGAAGTAAACAAAACCGTTCCGGTATAATCAATCAACGCATTATTTAAAGCCGTAATCGCCTCAAGGTCAAGGTGGTTTGTCGGCTCATCGAACGCCATAATATTAGATTCCGCAATCATCATTTTGGCAAACATACAACGTACTTTTTCCCCGCCTGAAAGAACCCGGACTTTTTTATCGGCTTCCTCACCTGAAAACAGCATTCTGCCAAGATATCCCCTCAAATAGTTCACATGCTGGTCTTGCGAATACTGGGCCAGCCATTCCATAATTGTCTTATCGTTATCAAAATAAGAAGTATTATCCTGAGGAAAATACGAGTAAGTTGCGGTAACCCCCCAATGAACATCACCGGTATCCGGCTTGACATTACCGGAAATTATTTCAAAAAAAGTTGTTGTTGCAAGTGGATTTTTTGATACAAAGGCAATCTTTTCACCCTGATTAACCTCAAACGAAAGACTTTTAATCAGCTGCTCCCCTTCAACCGTTTTATTAAGGTTCTTAACCTGAAGAACATCTTTACCAGGAATTTTATTATAAGTAAATCTTATCCGCGGATATTGTCTGGAGGATGGTTTAATTTCTTCAAGCGATAATTTGTCAAGCATATTTTTTCTTGAAGTTGCCTGCTTAGCCTTTGAGGCATTAGCACTAAACCTTGCAATAAAAGCTTTTAATTCAGCCATTTTTTCTTCTGTTTTCTTATTCTGCTCTTCTTTTTGTTTTTGGATTAACCTGCTGGCCTGAGACCAGAATGAATAGTTTCCGGTATAAAGCTGAATATTTTTGTAGTCAATATCTGCAATATGCGTACAAACTTTGTCTAAAAATTCTCTGTCGTGCGAAACAACAATAACCGTATTTTGAAAATTTATTAAAAATTCTTCCAGCCACTCAATTGTAGTCAAATCAAGGTGGTTAGTAGGTTCATCAAGCAGGAGAATATCCGGATTACCAAATAAAGCCTGAGCAAGAAGAATTCGGACTTTTTCATTACCTGAGAGTTCACTCATCATAGAATAATGAAGTTCATCAGGAATGCCAAGCTCAGATAGCAGCGAAGCAGCCATTGATTCGGCCTGCCAGCCATCAAGTTCCGCAAACTCTTCTTCAAGATGAGCAGCTTTTATACCGTCCTCGTCATTAAAATCAGGCTTAGCATATAAAGCCTCCCGTTCCTGCATAAGATCATAAAGCTTTTTATGTCCCATAATCACAGTATCAATAACTTTATAATTATCAAATTCAAAGTGATTTTGTTTGAGCACGGCAATACGTTCGCCTTTGCCAATATGAACTTCTCCCGATGTCGGTTCAACATCACCGGCAATAACTCTTAAAAGAGTACTTTTTCCGGCTCCGTTAGCCCCGATAACACCATAACAGTTCCCGGGCGAGAATTTAATGCTGACATTTTCAAAAAGAATCTGTGCTCCAAATCTTACAGTTAATTTATTTGTTGTAATCATAATTCTTTCTCTGTTTATATTTCGCTATAATTAGGATTATAGCATAAACATAAGAAAAATCACAGATTTTTATACCATAGCATCAATTGCTTTTTGTTCGGGCTGCCCTGAAAAAATACGCCTTAATACGGCTTTAACTTCATCTTTCTGCTGATGCTTTGACCAGGACAAAGCAGTATCAATAGATATATGTGAAATATCTATCTCGCCGACAAGCTCTGTCTTATCCAGCGGGATATCTTCCTGATAAATATATTCTATGGCCTCTTTTCGTTTTTTGTATAGACTGGAATCCTTTGCCGGAGCACCTTTTTTAACATGTTCTGCATATCTATTTTCTTGAGTTATCTCACATTTTGCCAATTTATTTTGGCTTCTGATTTTTAACAAGTCATGGTTAAGATTTTTGGTCGGAACCCTTAAACAAACAATCTTGTGGCCATTCTTTACAGCTTGAAACAATAAAGCAAGTGATAAATATACTCCGTCAGGATTGTCTGGATTAATATCCCAATCCCCTGATGCACGCCATCTTTTCGTTAAATTGGCAAGATCAGTCATAAATACCCCGCCGTAATCTAACTGTCTATCATTGTTTGAAATATGTAATTTCCCGGACTCAAGAATTTTTTTATAATTTTCTTCAGAAGTTAAATGATACAAATAACGTTTTACCTTATGTTTTCCGTAATGAACGACCGGCTGGCCCACAAACGAAACCGGAGTTTGTCTTTTAGCACCAGGAATATTAATAACCTTCAAAGGTTTCAGCTTCTTATCTGCACTGACTTTAGCAGCATTAATGGCCTCTATTGAAGAAATATTCTTAGATTTTTCTAAAGGCAAATACACCCCTTTAAATAATTTTCTTCCTTTTATAACAGCAGATTTTGCAAATTCCTTAAGCTCTTCAGCTTTACTGATTTGCGGACTGACCGTCCCACCTGAAGATTTTAAAGACCCTGCAACAAAATCCGTTAACTTTTGGCCTGCCAATTTTAAATCATCTTGAAAACCGCTTTTTTGAATTTCTTCAAAGACTTTTCTTAAATCAGTTTCATCAATGGCCGACTCAGGAAAAAGTTTTGCAACAGCCGACTACCTCATCCCTTCAGGATTTACTCTAAAATTCATAATATGAGCGTTTCCGATTTCAGATTGAATACTGTAAACGCCGTTTCTTTTGGCCATAGCTTGCAGAACATTGCCGGAAGAATCCATAGCAGCATTAGGATTCATCAGGAATTGTACTCCCGCAATTTCTTCACTGCCATTGAAAGTCTTCCCGCGGAGCTGAAGAATAGGAGCAGAACCTCTTGTCTTATCCAAACCAACAGCAATAGCCGAAACTGTTTTCTTTCCGTCTTTTACTTTTATCCCGGCCACAACAGATCCCGCGTGCGAATTATAACCAAATTCTAAAACCGGATTGGTGACACCGGAGTCTTTAAGCATAGTACTGATTTGTTTAGGAATTAAACTTCCGGATAATACCTCCCGGCTTTTCCCTTCTGTTTTTGTAAGTCTGTTTACCACGCCGGATAACTCTTCCGGTGAGCTTTTTCTTTTGGCAATGTTAAAAATTACCCGTGATAATTTCCCCTTATTTATTTAAAAAAAATTCATAGCTTAATAATTGCCTTATTTTCCACAAAATTAAGAATTGTAAACTATTATTCTTTAATCCCGGAAATAAATTTGCCTTATTGAATTTGCAAAACAGTTGATGTATGATAATTTCAGGTAAAGATAAAAGAGGAGAAGTTTATAAAATGAAAAAAGAACTTATTTTTTTAGGACCGCCGGCTTGCGGAAAAGGCACACAAACAGCTAAATTATCAGAATATCTTAATTTCCCGCACGTTGATACAGGTTCACTTTTAAGAGCAGAAATTAAAGGCGAAACAGAAGCCGGAAAAGAAGCAAAATCATATATTGATAAAGGCCAGCTTGTACCGGTAGAACTTGTTACAAAAATCATCAAAAACAGACTATCCCAGGATGATTGTAAAAACGGATATATCTTAGACGGATTTCCGCGCAGCGTTGAGCAGGCCGAAGAATTGGAAAAAATGAACGCTGAAATTGATAAAAATATTGACGCGTCATTTAAAGCAATTTATTTTGACATTGATACAAGTATTCTTGTTGAAAGAATAGTTAACCGCAGATCTTGCCCGAAATGCGGAGAGATTTATAACCTGGCATTTAAAGCCCCTCAAAAAGAAGGTCTTTGTGACAAATGCGGTTCAGAATTAACCCAGCGCAAAGATGATACAAGAGAAGTTGCGCAATCACGTTTTGATACATACTTTAACGAAACAGCTCCGTTAATTGATTATTACAAAAATAAAGGTGTTTTAAAAACAATTGACGCTAACGGCGAAATTTCAGAAGTATGGGAAAGATTATTGAAGGTAGTAAATGATTAAGAGAAAATCCAGAGAAGAAATAAAACTTATGCGCCATGCCGGTCACATAGTGGCACTGGTACATCAGGAAATGCGTAAGGTTGTTGAACCAGGTATAAGTACAAAAGAACTTGACAATATTGCAATGAAAATTATCAAAGAAAATCACGCAGTACCGACATTTTTAGGCTACAGCGGTTTTCCGGCAAGCATCTGCACTTCAATTAACGAACAGGTTGTACACGGTATTCCGTCAGAGAAAGTTACAGTAAAAGACGGCGATATCATAAGTATTGATGTTGGAGCAACTTTCCACGGACTTGTCGGCGATAGTGCCTGGTCTTATGCAGTAGGCAATGTAAGCGACGATATTAAACGGCTTATGCAGGCGACAGAAGAAGCTCTGTACGCGGGAATCGAACAAATGCGCGTCGGGAATGTTCTTGATGATATATCAGGGGCTGTTGAAGATGTTGCTGTTAAATACGGTTACGGAATTGTAAGACAATACGGCGGACACGGTGTCGGACATGTTATGCATGAAGAACCTTTTCTATATAATTACAGAGTAGGAGATAAAACACCTATCAAGCAGGGTTATGGAATTGCAATTGAGCCAATGTTGAACATGGGTGGCGATGAAGTTTCTGTCGGGCCTGATGGCTGGACAGTAAGTACTATTGATAAAAAACCTTCTGCCCATTTTGAACATACAGTTGTCGCAACCGACGACGGGCCACAGATTATGACCAAATTGATGGAATAGCTTAGGGTATGCCCTCTGCCTCCCAAGATAAAATCTTGCCATTTTAACGTAAAGATTTAAGAAGGGAGGTGATAAAGTTGGTAATAAATCAAATAGAGCTAGCAATTATCTTAGTAATATTACTAGCCCTAAAATCCAACTAAGGGCATTTAAAGGGTGGATTGCAGCCACCCGCCCATTTATATTATAAACGATATTATCAAAATTACAAGTCCCAACGGAGAAAATTATTATGAAATATTACATAGGATTATCTTTAAGCGCCGGGTCAAGTATGGATTCAGGCGTGGCTGTAATGGAAGAAAACGGCAATTTTATACTGATTGATAAGCTGTATAAAATGAATGATATAATATTCTTTTTTGATAACTTTTCATCACTAAAAGATTCCGAAATATGTGCATCTCTGGCGTGGGATAAAACAATGCTCAACGGGAAATGGCGTGTATTGTCAAAACCATACCAGCTTGTCGCAACAAATCCGCATATTCCAAATCAAGATAACTGGACCCAGCGTTATGCTACGCGTGGCAGTGAATATTTTAAAACACTTAGGGAACAAGGTATTCCGGTATCACGGTTTGAACTTTACCTCACACGGCAAAGTATGCACCTTAATTCTTGTTTTCTGGAACGTTCGCCGGCAGATTGTAAATTTCTCCAACAAGCTCTTACAAATGAATGGGGTATAGACTTACCGGCAAACATGATGCCCATGTCACAGTTAGAAGCAATAATCGGAGCAATACTTGCACGTGAAAATGCTCAAAACAACGATAATATAAAACAGATAGCTGAATTTCGCGGACTTAAAGTAATAGATGTGATTAAAAACCCAAATCTTATAAAAATATATTAGTGACTTATAAAATATCCGGAGAAGTTAGCAGAATTATCTAAAAAAATTCTCTACAGCTGATACATTAGGCATAGATAATTATTGTATGCCAGGTTCAAAGATACATACAATAATTATGAAGGTAACTTTGCGATATAAAAATATAATAAATACTCGTTCTAATTTTAAAATTTCAGCGGATAATCTTTGGGGACATGCCATCCATTAGCCTGAATTACAGCCGCACAATTAACATATTTATTGCTTGCGGTATGGTTACAGCCATATACGCGGTCATCATATAATTCTTCGACGGTTTTTCCGGAATTAAATGGTTCAAAAGCCCGTTTTCCGTCCTGCATAAAATAAAATGTAAAAGATTTTGTTCCCAAACATTGTTTTTCGTTTCTATTGGTGCTGCATTTGTCATAATCTTTTGCTGAAGGGAAAAACGTTCCGGATCGTTTATTAAATTCAAATAAACTGCCATCTGCAAAATATAATATACATTTATGGGATTGATCCGCTTCAGTGACATATGATTTAGTATCGACTTTAACCACACTTAAATATTTTGCAAGATATTTATTATATTATACCATTGAATAGCGTCAACACTGCCTTCTTTGCAACTTTGCGTTTCTTCATCATAATCACAATTTATAGATAAATCGTCCCAATCTTTATGTTCACCATTTTTGCGTTCTGATAATAATACTGCCTGATTTATTGCAGAATAAAATTTTGCTAACCTTGCCTCAGCCACATTTTTTCTATGATTTGCCAACAAAGTCGGCAGAGTCATAGCAGCAACAACTCCGATTATGCCTAGGGTTATTAGAACTTCGGCCAAGGTGAACGCGACTTTACGAGATGCAGAAGAAATAGCTTTTTGTAGGTTGGGGTAGAAACCCCAACAATATTTTAATGTTGGGCTTTCAGCCCAACATACTTTATCTAATACTTCTTTCCCTGATACATTACAGATGGTCACACATTTTTGACGGTGGCTAGATCCTGAAATACTCTGCGAGCACCCTCCCTTGTAAGCCTCCTTTTCGTCGGCAACAAGAGGAGCTGCGAGTTCAGGATGACATGGTAAATTTTTATAGACCTTTTCCATATGCGTCCCACACAGTTCAATGTAGGTTGGGGTTTCACCCCAACATAATATTTATTTACATCTGATTCAGAAAACTTTAAGTTGGAGAAAAATTTGAAGAAAACTAATTTTAGTGTTTTCCCTTGTCTCCCTTGAGGTTTGTTACCCCCCCCCCCCCCGTATGCTTTGCTATACTCGACTTTTCCATGTGTTTGCTTCCTTTTTCTTTGCGCTAAAGAAAAAGGAAGCTCAGGATGACAGTTGATTGTTATTTAAAATTATGCCCAACTTTTGCTAAAAAATCCCTAATATGGAACTTTAATCTATAAAATGCATCCGGCGTTGGAACTAACTCATCATCTATCTGCTGAATAAATTCATATCTTGAAGAAACATCAACACTAAGTTGTGCCGGCGGTTCCTGGAAAAGACGTCCATTTATACGTAAATCGTTTACATATTGTTTTGCCTTTTCATTTAATCCTAATCGTACTTCAAGATTTTTAGGTTCATCATCTCTTACAATTCTAGCAAGAGTTAAAAACTGTTGTTGAAGAGCTCTATAGTGACTAGATGCTGTCACATGTGGATCCAATCTGTTTGCTACAGCATAATTCATAGCTTGCTTTATAACAAATTTAGGTACATCCTGTGTTGCGACTAAATTAATTCCGAATGATGGAGAAGCCTGTTGCTGATTGTTTAATGGTCTGTTGTAATTATTAATTGGTGATACGCGCATATTTAGTACTCCCTTATTTAAGAAACCTCATAAAATAAATAATAAATACCATAAACAACAGCAAAAATAAATTTAATTATTAAAATTTATTACAAAATTTTGGTATTTTGTCACTCTATAATCACGGCAAAGAAAGGGTAATACTTGTTTAAAGCCGCAAATATCAAAATTATTGAAACACCATAATTTATGCAGCATTACTGCTAAGTCCAAGCAGTCTGTTATCAATCTCTTTCAGCAAATTTTCGTCATTTGCTTCAGACGCATAGAGTTTTGCTTTATTTAAAAGTCCGCGTGCTTTATTATTACTATTAAAATCAATCATAATATCAGCTGCACTCAGGTAATTTTGTGCAGTTTTCAGCGGAGAAGAGGCCTTGGTATAATTTTTCACCGCCTCGGAATAAGATTTAAGCGCCTCCTGTGGTTCGCCAAAACGCTCGTAAGCTCTTCCAAGACTAGATGACACAAAACCTTTTACCTTTGAATTATCCGTTTCATCAGCAATTTCTTTTGCCGTTGTAAGATAGTCAAATGCCTGATCTTCATACATATCAGAGAAAATATTTCCCATTCTTGTTAAAGAAGTCGATTGAGCCGCCAGGTTTTCACTTTCACCGCCATAAGCAGCTGATACAAAATAATGGTCAAGTGCAGGCTCAATTTGGTTCACATCATCGTAAATCTGGGCCATAGAATAGTGAGCCTTTGTTTTAACGTTATTATCTGTAGTAGTTTCAATTGATTTATTATAACTTTTTAAAGCCTGGGCAGGGTAATTATAATCATCATAAATTTTACCGATTTCATAGAAAATTTTTGATTTAGTTTCAGTATCGCCTACTTCATCAGCACGATTTAAAGCTTTTTGGAAATTTTCAATAGCTTTTCTTGGTTCCTTAGCATAAGCAAGTCTCTTTGACTGAAGGAACAAAGATTTTAATTCAGTATCCTGTGGAATATACACCTTAGTTTGGGTAACAACAGTTTCCGGAATGGTTTCATCCACACTAACTTCCTGATCAGGCGAAATAGTCTCTTCAGGAATTGGTTCGGATTTTACTTTATTAGCTTTGTCTGTTGATCCCTCCGGAAACTTTACCAAAAACTGCGGATTAATATCATTTTCATTGTAGTTAAAGTCAATATCCTGCATGAAAAGTGCATCAACCCAATTTTCAACTACCTTAGATTCCTTTTCAAGGGTTTGGGAGATATAACCGTCCAAAATTGTTGAGGCATTTTTAAGATTTGATTTTATAAGTCTTGTATTTGGATTTTCTTTGGTAACCTGCTTTTCAATAAGTTCAAGATATCCGTTGACTTCTTCATTCAAATCTTCAGGAGTACCTATTGCGACAGCAGTATTTTTAAAATCTTTTAAAATTTGCGCAATATTAATAGAAGAGCTGGCAGGAACATATTTTGCAGCTTGAGTTTGCGGAGCCGGATATGTTTGAACATTTTGGTAAAGTTCTTTTTGCCATCCCCCGCCATTTATATTAGAAGAACTTCTTGTAAATCCGTCCTGATTATTTTCAACATACTGAAGTCCTTTGCTTCTGGCATTTTGGGAGGCTTGTTCTTCTCTTTGGGTCTGTGCAGCAGTTTTAGAGGTTTCCTCGTCTTGTTTTTTCCTGACAAAACCCCGTCCGTCCTTTACTACATATGGCCGTTGATATATACTGCTAAGATTCAACCCCATTTTGCCCGGTTACCTCAATTACTACTACTCTTACGTTACAACTATATACTAAATCAGCTGTTACGTACTCATACTTTTGTATGAAATCTACAATTTTTATTTAAGGATTTTTTTCATATTGTCAAATGAAGAAAATTTCCATGCCCGATTTATAATCATTAATATAAATAGTTTACAATCTTTACCATTTTAAAATTTTCAGATATAATTTACAGGATTACTCATATATAGGAGGGAATAAAAATGCACCTGGAACATATAAAGAAAACAGATCCGGTTGTAGCGGAACAAATCGAACTTGAATTAAAACGCCAGCAGGAAACAATAGAACTTATTGCAAGTGAAAACATAACTTCCCAGGCTGTTATGGAAGCAGCAGGAAGTGTATTGACAAATAAGTATGCAGAAGGCAAACCGCACAAAAGATTTTATAACGGATGTGAACATGTTGATATTATAGAAGAAATTTGCCAAAAACGTGCTTGTGAACTTTTTGGAATGGATCATGCAAACGTACAGCCTCATAGCGGGGCTCAGGCAAATATGGCCGTATTTATGTATGCATTAAAACCCGGCGATAATGTTTTGGGAATGGACTTATCTAATGGTGGACACCTTTCTCACGGTTCACCTGTAAACTTTTCAGGCCTATACTTTAATGTAAAAAGTTACGGAGTGAACGATTACGGAGAAATTGACTATGAAGAATTACGAAAATTAGCTTTAGAACACAAACCAAAACTAATTATATGCGGAGCAAGCAATTACTCTAAAATAATTGATTTCAAAAAATTCAGAGAAATAGCTGATGAAGCAGGCGCATTGCTGCTTGCAGATATTGCCCACATAGCAGGTTTAGTTGCAGCAGGATTACATCCATCTCCGGCTCCGTATGCCGATTTCGTAACAACTACAACACATAAATCCTTACGCGGACCTCGAGGCGGAATTATTATGTGCAAAGAAGAACACGCAGCAGGTATTGATAAAGCTGTTTTCCCGGGAATGCAAGGCGGACCGCTTGAACACATTATTGCAGCAAAGGCCGTTGCTCTGCTTGAAGCCTCAAAGCCTGAGTTTAAACTTTATGCAGAACAAATAATTAAAAATGCAAAAGCCTTAGCCCAAGGTCTTATGGATGAGGGCATGGACATTGTCGGAGGCATGACTGAAAACCATCTGATGACCCTCGATTTAAGAAAAACCGGCAAAACCGGAAAAGATATGGCAAACGTGCTTGAACGTGTAGGAATTACTGCAAACAAAAACACTGTTCCTAATGATCCGCAAAGTCCGTTTGTTACAAGCGGTATCAGGCTTGGAACCCCGGCTGTTACAACAAGAGGGTTTAAGGAAGACGATATGACTGAAGTCGCAAAAATTATCTCAAGCGCAATTTTTGCCTCTGATAATGAATTAGGATTACAAAATTTAAGAGAACGTTCTCTTAAACTCTGTAAAAAATATCCTTTATACACAGATTAAATTTTATAAAAAATTAACAATTTATTAAAAAGGATTTAGCATATATTCTGCTAAATCCTAATTTTATACTGATTATTTTGAATTTTCATGATATCATATTTATTGTAAAAGGTACAATTTAAGAAAAGGAAGAGAATTATGAAAACACTTTCACCATTACAGATCGAAAGATTGAAATATCAGCCGAAACTTCCTAAATGCCTTTCTGAAGGGATTAACTCTTTGGAAATGGTTGAAGGTGCTGCTACTCAATCAGTAAGAGACCAGGAACAAATTAAAGCTTTATTCACTAACACATATGGAAAACCTGTTGTTACGTTTGAACATTCAGGAGTTGTTAAATCATCAGAACAAAGAAATATCGGAGTAATTCTGTCAGGCGGCCAGGCTCCAGGCGGACATAACGTTATCGCCGGATTATATGACGCCCTGAAACAAGCTAATCCTTCTAACAAATTATACGGATTTCTTGGCGGGCCTTCCGGAATTATTGACGGAAAATATGTTGAATTTACAGATGAATTTATTGACCAGTACAGAAATACCGGTGGTTTTGATATTATAGGTTCAGGCCGTACAAAACTTGAAACAGAAGAACAATTCCAAAAATCTCTAGCTGTTTGTAAAAAATTGAATATTTCTGCTGTTGTAATTATTGGCGGCGACGATTCAAATACTAATGCTGCACTTTTGGCGGAATGGTTTGTTAAAAATAATACAGGCATTCAGGTTATCGGCTGCCCTAAAACTATTGACGGCGACTTAAAAAATGATCAGATCGAAATTTCTTTCGGTTTCGATACCGCAACAAAAACTTATGCCGAATTAATCGGAAATATCCAAAGAGATGCCAATTCTGCTAAGAAATACTGGCACTTCATTAAAATTATGGGCAGAAGTGCATCTCACGTTGCATTAGAAGCGGCTCTGCAAACACAGCCTAACATTACTTTAATTTCTGAAGAGGTTGAAGCTAAAAAAATGTCTTTGGAAAGTATTGTTAACTATATGTGTGACATTATTGTAAGACGTGCGGATAGAGGGAAAAATTTCGGGATTGTAATTATTCCGGAAGGTCTAATTGAATTTATTCCTGAAATGAAATCAATGATTGCTAATTTGAATGATATTATGGCATCATTAGAAACTGATCCGGATTTTGTCAACGCAACAACAATTCGTGATAAGTTTGATATTGTAGAAAACAGACTTGATGATGATAATGCTAAAGTTTATAATTCACTTCCGGCTATTATCAAAGGTCAATTGCTTGCTGACAGAGATCCGCATGGAAACGTTCAGGTTTCAAAAATTGAAACTGAAAAGTTGTTAATAGAAATGATTACAACAAGATTGAACGAATTAAGACAACAAGGTGACTATATCGGCAAATTTTCAGCACAATCCCACTTCTTTGGCTATGAAGGAAGATGTGCATTCCCGTCAAACTTTGATGCTGATTACTGTTATTCTTTAGGGTTCAATGCATTTGCACTGATTAATAACGGATTAACCGGGTACTTATCATCAGTTAGAAACCTTACGGCCCCTGCAAATGAATGGGTTGCCGGCGGAGTTCCTCTTACTATGATGATGAACATGGAAAAACGTCACGGCGAAATGAAACCGGTTATTCAAAAAGCCCTTGTAAAACTTGATGGCCCTGTATTTAAGCAATTGGAAGAAAATAGAGAAGAATGGGCTATGAATGACAGATATTTATTCCCTGGTGCAATTCAATACTTTGGTCCGTCTTGTGTTTGTGATGTTACAACTTGCACATTACAGCTTGAAAGGGCAAAAGAACTTGTTAATGCATAAGATTAAAACAAAAACACTTAAAACCCCGGATTTTATAAAATCCGGGGTTTTTGTATTAAGAGAACCTATTTACATTTATGTTTTCCGGTAAAAGATAAGCCGCTGCAACGTAAATATTCCATATTTCCAACCTCCAGTATCCAACCCGTACAAGCCGCACCGTTTTCAAAATTCCCGCCGTTATATACACATTTTTTTGCAAAACTATTGGCACTGCTTTCAGGTACAGAAGACGCACCCCAAGGCACTATACGGTCACTATACAGATAAAACGCAAATGCATTCACTCCATATTGTGTCGTATTTTTCAAGTCTGTATATATGGTAATTGAACCACAGGCAACTGTTGAAGAACATTCATTTGCCCAAGGAGTAAAATTAACTCCGGTGCCATCTGACAATATTACTGATGTGCCGCCCGTTGCACTAGTTGTATAATTATCACCATTCATTACTTTGTAAGTGTAGCCGCCTATACAGTCTAAATTACCTTCACATAGTTCCGCCTTATTTAAATATTTCATAAAGATTCTTGCCATCTTAGCAGAACCTTCCTGAGAAACTAATGTTGTACCGGTATCTTCATCAACATAAGTCCCCTCAATTCCCCAGGTATCAGGGGTTCCGTCATTCATCAATGCCAGGTTATATGCATTTAGAATAACCGAATAGGCCTTCTTAACTTTTGTCACAGTAACTTTTTCCTGATATTTTGCAATAAGCGTCGGCAAAGTCATAGCTGCAACAACTCCGATTATGCCTAGGGTTATTAAAACCTCAGCAAGTGTAAAAGCAATCTTGCGGGGCGAAGGATAGTATAGTGAAAAAACCTCGGCCAGGGTAAATGCGACTTTACGAGATGCATAAGAAATAGCTTTTTGTAGGTTGGGGTAGAAACCCCAACAATATTTTAATGTTGGGCTGAAAGCCCAACCTACTTTATTTTTTAAATTATTTTTATCTGATACAGAAAACTTTAATTTGGAGAAAGATAATTTTGACCAAAATCCTTCTCTCCCTTGAGGTTCGTTACCCCCCCCCCCCGTATGCCCTGCTATACTTGACTTTTCCATGTGTTTACCTCCTTTTTCTTTTATTATATACTATTTTTTCAAATTTTCAAGTAGCTATTTTTAATTTATGTCTCACGACTCGTAGTGCTTTCTTTTTGTGCCTGAGGCTCGACATTATGACGCTGCGCTGTCCGGCACGCAAGGGAAATTGTTCTTGTTGTTGGGTTGAAAACCCAACCTACTTTATCTTTATTTACCGAAAATCCGCTTTCCGCTAAAGAAAAAGTGAACAATAAAATTTAAATTTGATACTTGAAGATGCTGCCGGAAACGAAAAAATCGTCTTTTAAAAGACGATTTTCTTGCAACTATGATTCAACATATTCTCTCAAACGTTTACTTCTGTTAGGGTGACGTAACTTTCTCAAAGCTTTTGCCTCAATTTGTCTAATACGTTCACGTGTAACGCCAAAGAGTTGTCCGACTTCTTCCAGAGTTCTCTGACGGCCGTCGTCCATCCCAAAACGTAATCTCAATACATCACGTTCTCTTGGCGAGAGTGTACAAAGAACTTCCGCAAGATCTTCTCTCAGCAATTCAGAGGCAACCGTTTTAATAGGCGCATCAGCTTCTTTATCTTCAATAAAGTCACCAAGTCTTGAATCTTCTTCTTTACCAATAGGTGTTTCAAGAGACAGAGGTTCCTGAGCAATCTTAATAATTTCACGCAGTTTCGGAATAGAAACATTCATTTCAATTGCCAATTCATCTTCCGTTGGCTTTCTGGAAAGCTCTTGAGCCAATCTTCTTGTAACTTTTTTTAATTTATTAATGGTTTCAACCATATGCACCGGAATACGGATTGTTCTGGCCTGATCAGCAATAGCACGGGTAATAGCCTGTCTGATCCACCAGGTAGCATAAGTTGAGAATTTAAACCCTCTTTCATGGTCGAACTTTTCAGCGGCACGAATTAATCCGAGATTTCCTTCCTGAATTAAGTCCAAAAACAACATTCCACGACCAACATATTTTTTAGCGATACTTACAACCAAGCGCAGGTTTGCCTGAACCAATTTTCTCTTAGCAATTGCTCCCGGAGTTCCACCCTCAAGAATTTTTCTCGCAAGTTCAATTTCTTCATTCGCAGAAAGGAGTTTTATCCTGCCGATTTCGCGCAGATAAAGTCTTACAGGATCGTCAACCGCGATACCTTTAGGCATATCAAGATCGGAATTCATTTCATCATCATGACCGCCCATCATATAGATATCTTCCAGGTTGATTTTTGAATCCATTTTTTCAGTAACAATATCTTCAATATTATCAGTACTGATATCCATATTCATATAGTTTACGCTATGCGGATCAACATCAAGATTTTCGTCCTCGGTTAAATCATTTAAGTTTATGCTTTCATCATCCAAAACACTTACTATTGAGGAGTTAGGTTGTCTTTTTTTAGTCATTAATTTTCTCCGGTTTTTACTAAATTATTAATCTTATCTCTAAGCTGCATTTGAATTTTTAGGGCTTCAGTATCATCTTCATCTGCATTTTTATATAAGTTTCGCATCTTCTCTTTTTCTTCTTCCCACCTGCAGCGTTGTATTCTTCTGATATTTTCCTCTATTACGCATTTGAAATCATCAGGGGAAAGATTTGTAAACGTTTCAGCGATACCTATCAAATCCGTTAAAAGCTGCTGCTTTTCAGGATTTTCAATATATGCTGTATACAATTGTTCAATTAATTCCCTTACATTATTTACGGTACAAATTAATTTGTCAATTGTATGTTTTACATTTATTAACGTTTCGTTAGAAAAGTACGAATTATCAATCATTTCGCTGATCTGGGTAAATGTGAAATGACTGTCGGTTACAAGAAAAACACTCAATAAATTTTTTTGCGCTTTTTCTGAAATTGATACATTTTTTGTTACAATTCGTTTAATCTCAGACTGAGACACAGGCTGCAAACTGTTAACATAAGCATATTTTTGAATCTCATTTTTAAGCGCTTTTTCATCAATATTAAGTGCATCTGCTACCATTTTTACATATTCTGAACGAATAATTTCGTTATTAATTTCAAGAAAAACAGGTATAAATTCCTTTAAATATTTTGTTTTTTCCTGAGGAGTTTTGTATTCTTTTTTATGCTTAAGAAAATTATTTACCTGGAAATCAATCAACAAAGGGGCATTTTCCACAATTTTCTTAAAACTTTCTGCCCCGACAGTGCGGATAAATTCATCCGGATCTTTGCCTTCCGGCGGGGATATAACACGGATTTCGCAGGAATATTTGTCATCAGACGTTGAAATATAGCTTTCATCAAACTGCTTGATATTTCCAAGTCCCTCAAAAGCCTCTTTAATTATTGTAGCCCCGCGGTTTGTGGCCTTTTGGCCGGCAGAATCCGTATCAAATGAAAGATAAATTCTCCTTGATTTAGTGTAACGTGAAAGCAGCTTTATATGTTCTGAAGTAAGTGAGGTTCCGCAAACTCCAACAACATTTTCGACGCCATGTGCCTGGGCAGAAATTACATCAAAGTATCCTTCCATCAAAATTACGCCGTCTTCTTGCTTGATTGCGTCTTTTGCCGTGTAAAGTCCGTATAAAAGTTTACTTTTATTGTATATAAGAGAATCAGCAGAATTAAGATACTTTGGACTTTGATCTTTTTGAAGCGCTCGCGCACCAAATGCAACATATTCGCCTGATTCATTTTGGATAGGAATAATTACACGTCCTCTGAACCGGTCAATATACCCATGGCCTTCCCGTGAGCGCAAAACTAATCCGGCCTTTTCCAGAACTTCATCCGAAAAATCCTTTTTTAAAATATCGTACAAAGTTGTGTATGATTTCGGAGCAATCCCAAGAGTAAATCTATCAATAATATCCCGCGATATAGATCTTTCCGTAAGATAATCTGTTGCTGCTTTTATTTCTTCAGAACTATGGTTTATCAGCAAGTCATGATAAAATATAGCAGCTTTTTCGCACGCTGAGGCCATTTGCGTTTTTAAGTCACTTGAATATTTATCCTTATGCAAATTAGCCGGGAGTTCAATTCCGAATTCTTTAGCAAGATCTTTTATCAAATCCATAAATTCAATATTTTTAGTTTTCATGATAAAAGAAAGCGCATCTCCGCCTGCCCCGCAGCCAAAACATTTGTATATCCCAAGCTGTGGATTAACAGAAAACGATGGCGTTTTTTCCTTATGGAACGGGCATAACCCCCAATAACGTCCGCCGTTTTTCTTTAATATAACCTGCTGGGACACAACATCTACTATATCAAGTCTGTTTTTTATTTCAGCTATAACTTCTTCTAAAGTTTTAGTCATAAGTTCACCGTAATCAACATCATACTACAATCAACAATCATAATCAAAGTAATTTGCTCATCAATTAGATTGATTTTTTGCAGCTGCAAGAATCTGCTGCTTTTTTTCTTGCTTTTCAAGAATTTTCAAAAGTTCTTTATAAGCGTTACCCCATTCGGCCATAGAATCAAGAACCATAGCTAAACTATAGCCTATGTCGGTCAAAGTATATTCGACACGCGGCGGAATCTGCTGAAACACTTTTCTTTCAATCAGACCTTTCGCTTCCATTTCGCGAAGGTTAGTTGTAAGAACTTTCTGTGTAATAAGACCAACAGCTTGCTTCAACTCGCCAAAACGCTTAGTTCCGGTAAGTAATTCCTTAACAATAAGCACTTTCCATTTTGAGTTAAGCATTGAAAAAGTGACTTCAACAGGACACTTTGGAAGGTCTTTAAGCTTCATGATTACTCCGTTAGTATACTTAGGCAACTATAGGCCTAATCATGACATAAACGGATTTTAAACACAAGGGGCAAAAATTTTTACAGAATAGCAGCAAAAAGTAGACAAAAGCCCCATATGACTAAAATTTCTGATAACATTTAAAAGTAAATTAATTTACTTCATCATTCCCTCTGCTAATCAACAACATTTTAACAACATTCATCCATTCTTCTACAGATATTGTTCTATGAAGATAGTCCATATTCCCGTTTACTATTACCCAATTTGCACAAGAACCACCATTAATCCAATCGTGACTGCCAGTCAAGTTGCAGGCTTTCGGCCAAGCCGTCCACCATTTTGGATAACCGGAAACAAAAGGGGTCTTTTTTTTACTAATCAAGGAAAAATAAAATAAGTCTTTACCTAACTGGTTTGGGCCTTTAGAACCATTCAAATCTACAACCAGCAAAATTCCGGGGATTTCACTATCATATGTAAGACCAATAAGTGTACCATCAGATAATGAAAAATTGTAAAGATTGGCCGAAAAAAAATCCGACCCGCTGACCGGAACATTAGTCAAATCTTTGTAAACTACATCATTAGGACGTTTAAAGCCATATTCAATACCTACATTCAAATATTTTGCCAGAATATCATAAACCTTTTTTAATGATTCTTTTGAACCATCAAGACCCCACTCATTTGCCGTGCCATATTCCGGATAGGCCCGGTAATACGCCTGATATAATGTTGAATATACCTTTTTAAACTGAGTCAGCCAAACTTTTTCATTATGTCTTGCTAGCAGAGTTGGGATTGTCATCGCGGATACAATGCCGATTATGCCTAGGGTTATTAGAACCTCGGCCAGGGTGAATGCGACTTTACGAGGCGAGTTGTAGTATGGTAAAAAAAACTCTGCCAAAGTAAACGCCAACTTGCGAGGCGAATGGGGCCTGAGGCACTGCATTACAATGCTCTGCTGGCAAGATGAAACGGGTATCAATGTAGGTTGGGCTTTCAGCCCAACATTAGTTTTTTGAGTGCAAATGGCTGAATATTTTTGACGGCGGCTAGATCCTGAAATACTCTGCGAGCACCCTCCCTTGTAAGCCTCCTTTTCGTCGGCAACAAGAGGAGCTGCGAGTTCAGGATGACATGGAGAATCTTTTATAGACCTTTTCCATATGCGTCCAATACAGTTCAATGTAGGTTGGGGTTTCACCCCAACATAATATTTATTTACGTTTGA
>CALUYU010000034.1 GCA_944325075.1 Candidatus Gastranaerophilales bacterium | reverse complement strand
GAAACATAATGCTTTCTTTTTGCTTCCTTTTTCTTTGAGCTAAAGAAAAAGGAAGTTGGGCTTTCAGCCCAACATTAATTTTTTGAGTACAGATAGATGGATATTTTTGACGACGGCTAGATCCTGAAACAAGTTCAGGATGACAGTTGATTAATTCTTGAAATTCATTATTCTTTTTTGTTGGGGTGAAACCCCAACCTACTTTGAACTATTGCCGAACGTGCGCGAATGAAATGAACATCAAAATTCTTTTCTATACAAACAATGATAACTGTTTTTGAGTCTCAAAATGTTTTCTTAAAAAAGACGGACGATGAAATTTTGTTAACCCAAACTCATCAATAGCCTTAAGGTGCTCCTTTGTCAGATATCCCGCATTATGAGCCCAACCATACTCAGGATATAGAGAATCAAGTTTTTCCATATATCTGTCACGGGAAACCTTTGCAAGAATACTTGCGGCTGCAATTGAGGCTGAACGACTATCACCTTTTATTACATATTTTTGTGAATAGTCAAAGTCTTTTATCATCTTATTTCCATCGACTAAAACAATTAACTTATCATAATCAACACGGTTTATAACATCTTCACAAGCCAGCTTCATTGCCTTTAATGACGCATTAAGAATGTTTATCTTTTCAATTTCATCAACTTCAATACAAATGGTTGAATTAACCGTTTCATTTTTAATAATATCGTAAAGATATTCTCTCTTTTTCTTTGACAACTGTTTGCTGTCATTTAATATTGACAATTCTTCTATCAACTTTTTACTTCTCTTATTGAAACAAACAGCACTTGCAAAAACACCGCCTGCTGCCGGGCCGCGTCCTGCCTCATCAGTACCTACAACCGTTCTCTTCTGGTTATAGTCAAAGGTAAATAACTCAATAATGTGAGAGTCGGCCGTCAAATTAGTCTGTAATTTTTCTGCTATTCTTTTATTAAGTTTTTCTTTATCTTTATGCAAAATAGACCTCTTAATCCAAAATAAATTTACCGATTTTCCCTTCTCTAAAATCTCTCAGAAGATAAACAGATGTTCTTTCAATGTCCGGTTGTCCGCCCGATATAATCCAATTTCTTTTTAAAGCAAGATTTTCTATTGAAAGCTCTTCTTCTTCATTAAAATTATAGTATGTTCTAAATTGTGCAGGATATTTTTGAACAAGTATGTCAAACAATTCCTTTGCCGCAATTTCATTTGAATATGCGTTTTCAGAAACAGAATTAACAAACGCAAGTTTTAAAGCTGCTTCCTGATCATCCTGACGCATAGGAATAATTCCCGGAGTATCCAGTAAATCAAGACGCGGATTAATACGAACCCATTGCTGCTGCCTTGTGACGCCTGCTTTTGCCCCGGTTTTTGTTTTAGAAGATCTCGTAAGTTTATTAATAATGCTGGATTTCCCGACATTAGGCATTCCCACAACCATCACTCTTGCCGGGCGTCTTAGCAACCCTTTTTTCATAACAGCCTGAATCGCCGGTTCTGAAAGCTCAATTATCTTATTAACAACAGAATTCAAATCCCTTGAACTTTTGGCGTCAGTTGCAATAACCGGCACTTGATTTTTTTCTTCCAAAATTGAAATCCATTTTTTTAATTCGTTCTTATCGGTCAAATCAGACTTATTAAGCAATATTAAACGGGGCTTTTGACCTAAAAGCCCCGTAATATTATCATAACTGCTTGAGAAAGGCAGCCTTGCATCAATTACTTCAATAACGGCATCCACGAGTGACAGCTGTTCTTTTAATTTTCTTTCAGCCTTAGCTATATGCCCCGGATACCAGTGAATATGTGTTTTATCTTTTTTCAATTTTTTCCTTGATACGAGTTGCTTTACCTGAACGTTCTCTCAAGTAGTACAATTTAGCGCGTTTTACATCACCGCGTCTAACAATGTTGATTTTTTCAATTCTTGGAGAGTGAAGCAAGAATACACGTTCTACACCAACACCTTGGAATATTTTTCTAACAGTGATAGTTTTGTTAATGCCAGAACCATGTTTCTTAATAATCGTACCTTCAAAAGCCTGGGTTCTTTCTTTGTTTCCTTCTATAATACGAACAAAAACACGTACAGTATCCCCCGGATTAAGATCCGGAATTTCTTTCTCCATATAAGTTTTTTCTAATTCATCAATAATAGGGTTCATTGTTGTGTTCCTTTATAATTAATACTTAATACTATTTAAATTCCTTAATCGGCTTATCCACAATACATCACCGACGCACGTAAGTATGACAATATTATTATAAACAAAAAAAATTTTCAAGTAACATTTTAAGAAATATAACAACGAATTCGTCAATTATTATTATATTTTTATGAAAAAAGGGGGTTAGGATTTTGCTTTTGTGATATAATTTGGATATGATAAAAAGTTTTATTGACAATATATTGAAAAATAAAAAGAAAAAGTTTTCTATAAATACAGATAACATGGGTGTAAATATAGATAAAAACGAATTTTATGAAATAAAACTTTCGAATTCAAATCATCCGGAAGACATGAAAGGCCGGTCTTAGCAGTAAAATATGGACAAAAAAATTTCTGAAAAAGTTATAAACAGACTTACACTATATCACTGTATTTTAACAGATTATATTGATAAAGATATTGAGTATATTGCAAGCAAACAACTTGCAGTATTACTTAAAATTGATGATTCCCAGGTTCGCAAAGACATCAGCGTTCTAAACAATCCCGGGAAAAGCAATGTTGGGTATATTGTAAAGGAATTAAAAAATTCAATAGAGACAACTCTTGGATTTTCAAAAAACAAAAAGGCATTCATAATTGGAGCGGGCAATTTAGGAATGGCGCTTGCAAAGTATGACAATTTTCAGAATTACGGACTGAATATTCTTGCGCTTTTTGACAATGACAAAAGTAAAATAGGGAAAACAGTTAATAACAAAATGATTCTGGATATATCAAAACTTCCGAATCTTGCAAGAAAGTCCGATGTTGATATTGCAATATTAACAATTCCACGCAAATATGCACAGTTAATGGCTGATTATCTGGTTAGTGCAAACATCAAGTATATTTGGAATTTTACGCCTTCTGTGCTTTCGGTTCCTGAAGATGTTCAGATTTGGAATGAAAATATTATGGGAAACTTTTTGCAATTCACCTATAATATATAAATAAAATTAATGATTTAAAGCCAGGGAATTATTTCTGCTTACTGTAATAACATCTTCATTATTAAGATAATACAAATGTCTCAACCCCTCCAAAGTAAGCGTAGGATTAATAAAATCAAAAGGTCTTTTCATATAATCAACTACAATAGAGGCATACCCGCCGGTTGCAACAACAACAGCCCTCTGGCCAAGCTCCTTTTCACACTGTTCTACAAGTCCGTCAATCATACATGCACATCCCCTTATAACACCTGAGAGAATAGCTTCTGTAGTATTGGCGCCAATAGCGCGTGGAGACTTTGCGGCATCAATTCGAGGAAGTTTAGAAGTAAATTTATTTAAAGTTTTTAATTGCAAATTTATTCCAGGAGCAATAACTCCGCCGACAAATTCACCATTTGAGTTAACAATATCAAAGGAAGTTGCTGTGCCAAAATCTATCACAATAACCGGATGGTCATATAAAATATAAGCCCCGGCAGCATTTGCTATACGATCCGCACCGATTTCTTTTTTATTTTCAAGCCTGATTGTGATACCGGTATTCAAAAACGACGAAAGAATTAATGAATTAAGTTTAAACACTTCATCGACAGACGTCTTAAATTTATCAGTAAGCTCCTCAACAACAGATGAAATAATACAGCCGTCAATTTTAAAGTCCTTAAATAAAGACTTAAGCAAGACCTCATACTCTTCTAAAGACAAATCCTTGTCTGAGGCAAGACGAAATTCCTCAACCAAGGCGTTATCGTCAAAAAGACCTAAAGTTATACTGGTATTTCCTATATCGGCTGTAAGTAACATAAAATAATCCTTTAATGCAAGGATTATTTTATATCAAACAAAAAATATTTGCAAAACTTACAGAGAACCTGCCGCAGATTGATTTTCCGGACGAAGTTTACCAGTACCAAGCATATTACCTATTTTAGTACCTATTTTTGAAAAGTTAGACGTAAAATCACCGGATTTTATTTGTTTAGTCAGTAAATCCAAATTTTCATATGGATTTTTTCTGCGTGCTCTCATATCAGATCCAATACTTAAATCTCCAGACATATTCAGACTCCTTTTTTGCACTCGTGTAAATGCATCATTATCTCTTATATATATATAAAGTATTTTTTATCCAGGGAATTGCACAAATTTCTATAAAACGTTACAAAAGTTTACAAAAAAACAGAAAAAATATCTGATAAGAGTATTGCAAAAATAAAAATTATATTATATAATTTTAGGGTAGTAAGTATATTTTTGAGGTTAGGATGTTAGTTTCGTCAATTGCTAGGTTTAATGCTATAACAAATATGGGTAATGCAGCTATGAATATGATGAATGCATCAAATTCGATGATGAGCGGCTTACGTTCACATACCTTTGGCGGCGAACATAACCTTGAAATGTTACATGAATTAGATAAAAGAAATAGTCTTGATTTAGCATCCAACAGTCTTTTATATAAATTGTCTTATTTGCAGGAAAAAGCTGCGGCAAAACGTCAGGCCCTTGAAGCAAAAAATAATAAGTTAGACGTTTTGGCCTAAAAACTATTGAAGTAAAGTTTTGTAACAAAGTTTTAATGGTAAGGCAATGACAAATATTTAGCAAATTTATAATTTGCATAAAGGAATTTCGATGGATTTATGCAAATAAAAGAAAGAATATACATTTACCCGATAAATCAAAATAATTATCCTCCAAAAAACACTGCTGTAAAACAAAATACAAAGCAGCAGTGTTTTTTTTATTCTAAGGCGCCGTCTGCCGGAATAAATTATTTTACCGGAAACATTACAAACAGCAGACAGACTGACAGGAATTACGAAAAAGAAAAAAACGACATAACAGAACTTTGTAAAACAATTGAGGAAGAAGAAGATCTTGATTTAAGCAGAATAATAAAAATATTAAACAAAGATAATATTCTCCTGGCAAAGAAATTATTAGAAGATGAAACTTTTCCAAGGCATGAAGTCTACCCGATAATTTCTAAAACAAATACTGATAATTTAAATTTATCGGAAAGGTTATGTGAAGATACCAAAGTTCCGCGCTACCTTATCTCTCAAATACTTAAGGCAACTACAAAAGAAAATATCAGCTTGGCGGAGTCAATGTATTTAACAAGAAATTTCCCGTTAATAATGGTTCCAAGCCTGCTAAACAATATAGAAGTAAAGGAAATAAATTTCCGTGACCAGGCAGGATTTTCATACTTTGCAAAGATGTACAGGCAGTGCATGAAAAATCCCGGGATATACATAAATTCAAACGGCAGTAGCTCTAACAATGGGCAAGAGATAATTTACAGATTTTTTGAAAGACATGGAAGAGAATTGCTTAAACTTGCCAGTCTGGAAGACAGTGAACTTAATGATATACTTTTGAGAAAACGAATAGCTGATATGAAGGACTATTTGAAAATAATAGACCAATTTTTGCCTAAGCACATGGAAATAATAAAGGAAGGACTGAAATGCAAAACCCCTTCCGGCAAAGAGCTAACGCCACCCGAAAAGGCCGAGTTAATAGACATTGTAAATGATTACAAACTTCTCCATAAGGGATTCAATAACCTTGAAAGCTGTATTAACAAGGGTGTAATTGATATAAACAAAATAAAAAAAGAAATAATTTACGATATATTTAAAAATACAGTCTACAATGATACTAAAAGAAATTTACTTGATTTTATTCCGGAAGAGAAACTTCTTGCCTGGGACGTGAATTTTGCATACCTTTTGGCCCCGCAGCTTAAAAAGGATAATTTTGAAATATCAACGGTAATAAAACTTGCAAATCAAAGTCAGGATTTTAAAACAATATTACTTGATCCTAATGAAAAAATTAGCCAAATAAACTTACTAACAAAAGAAAAATTTGAAGAAAACGGACTAAATTATGAAAACTGGCTAAATCCAAATAAAAACAATGTAATTAGAATTAAGGCAACAGACCAATATGCATCTCAAACACATAGAATTGCAGAACAATTTTGCTTAAATGTAAACGAACTGCTTAAAACGCCGGTAAAAAGCTTTATTAATAAAAAATACCAAAAGTACATTGAAAAAGAAGAACTGAAACTTCCTGATGGAATTGCCAAAAATAAATCAAAGCTTGAAATTTTTATGAAAAACTTTAACACTGAACTTGAACCGGTATGGAGACGGGCAGAAAGCAACGAGGGAAGTTCGGAACAGGAAAAAAGGAGAAAGGCATTAAACACGCTTACGATAAAAGATCATATTGAAGCACTAATTGATAGTATAGAACATATATCAGAAAATAAGGAAATACACTCAGTAAATCTTACCGTAAAAATGTGGGACAGAATTCCGCAACACGACTTGTTCCAGGGCAATTATTCAACCTGCTGTATAGGGATGAACAGATCTAACGCAGCAGCGATGGGGACGTATCTTACAAATACAACATTTAATATGATTGAGTTGATTGACAACACCTCAGGGAAAACAGTCGGGAATGCTTTATGCTATTACATAAAAACAGAAGATAACCCTGCATTAGTAATTGACAATATTGAAATTAACAACAGCTTTATGCAATCAGAAATGATTTGCAAACAGATTCGGACGGGCATAACAGAATACGCTAAAAACATAAACGAAGAGGTTTGCGGAAACAGAAATATCCCAATATATTTAGGGAACCAGAATAATGATGTTCCAATCAATGATTTAAAAAGAGTTAGAAAGATAAACTCGCAAATTATGGGCCAGGTTTGCCTTAGCGGGAAAGATCAAATTTATCTTGACGCTATGGATGGGTGGAACACGGGTTACGATATAGGAAAAGAAATAGAATTGAAAAATATGCTACAACTGAATTAACTATAAACTAAAAAGCTTTTTAACTATAGGATAAGATAGAAGAGCGGGTATTGCAGAGACAACAAGAAGTACCGGCACAATTCCCTTTGCCTGAGCAACAAAACCTATCATTGTCATAGCAATTGCAACTACCCCCCAAGAAAAACCATTTATAAAACCACCGATAATACTTTTATATTCAGGCAGAACACTTTGGGCCATAACCATTGTAACAGGTACAGCCATCCATTGGATAAGTCCCATAAGAATAAATGTACATAATGCAAAAGCCGGAAATGATTTATATGTAAGCATGAATAATATCATCATAGGAAATGTCAGCATCATTGAAAAATAAAATACGTTTTGCGTTCCGACCTTAGCCTCAAATTTTCTGCTGATAAAAGAACCGATACCTCCCGCAAAATTAAATGCAAACAGGGCAAATCCAATATAAAAAGGATTGTATCCCATATCCTTCCACAAGAATGGCAAAAGGATACAAGAAGAAGTTGTTACCAAAGTTTTTAACATTGCAATTACATTCAGAAGATTTAATTTTCTGTTCGTAAGTATGCTCTTAAAAGTTTCAATAAAATCCTTATGAGATTTATTTGCAGATATATGGCTGATTTTCGGGACAAATAAAAACATTATTAATGCAATAAAAACACCCAAAACAGCTAAAAACGGCATTTTACTAAGCCCCCAAAACTGTGTAATTCCGGAAGATACAATTGGTCCAAGCGCAAACCCTAAAGTTCCGCAACCCATAAAAATTCCCATGTACTTTGAAACATTTTCAGCCTTTGAAAATTTTACAACAAAACCTAACGCCTGAGGATGAAACAGGCTCGATCCCAAGCTTCCTAATATTACAAACAAAATTAACGGGAAAATACTTCTTGCGCTTGGAGCCAACGAAATGAATACTGAAGTTGACAAAAGCCCCCAGAATATGAAACTTCTTTTTCTTATGTTATCAGCAAAAAATCCGAAAATAGGCTGCAAAAGAGATGCACAAATATGAGACAGACTTAAAACAATTGTTGCAACAGCCATAGTAATCCCGAGTTTTGCAGCAACAAAAGGCATTATAGGATTAAGCATACCCGTATAAATATCATTTACAAAATGGGCAGCATTTAACCAAATTTGGGGTCTTTTTTCATTTAACATATCCATATAAAAAATTTTATCACAAAAAAATAATTCTCAAGAATGATGAAAAAAAGAAAAAATGGCTTATAATGATAATACGCATAATTGGTGAGGAATTATGGCTAGGATTGATAGAAATGCATTTACACTGGCTGAAACACTTATCGTTATTGGCTTACTTGGTATAGTTGCAGCACTGGCTATGCCGCAGGTTGCTGCAAATTACATGGATAAAGTTTATAAGACACATTATACTGCAGCTGTATCTAAATTCAGCCAAGCAATAGAAAGTATGTATGCGAATGATTCTATTGTAAGTTTTAAAGGAACAGAAGATTTTGTTAAGGAACTCCAAAAACAGATGAAGGTTGTAAAAGTCTGTAAAAATAATGAATTAGGTAAATGTTTCCCTCAAGGTGTAAAAATGGGACAAAACAGCTATCAGTTTAATTCAGAATTTGATATGTGCGCAAGCAGCTTTTTAGCAAGAGCAAACAGAATTATGAACCCGCCTAAAAACGGTTCTGAAGTTGCCGGAATGCTTGGAGACAGCGGGCTTGCTGATATTCCTATGATGATGGGTTTTAATGATTACGATGCAACAGGAGTAGTTCTTGCTGACGGAACATCAATGCTCATTACTTTTAACCCGGATTGCAAAAATTCATCAAATGATATATTTAAAGATGTACCAAATATTAATATTCCAAAAAATAAATCTATTAAACAATGCGCTGCTGCCATTATTGACGTAAATTCCATAAACCCTCCAAATGAATTCGGGCATGATATTTTCTATTACAATATTAATGCCTGCAATGCTCTGTACTAACAGCAAACGGCCCGTTCAATTGAATTGAACGGGCCGTTCCTTTGGAATTAACAAGTTTAGACTTTTTCAAAAACCAGTTCGTCATCTTTGACATCTATTTTAAGCCGGTCACCACGTAAGAATTTCTGTTTAAGAATTTCTTTAGAAAGAGGGTTTTCAACCATCTGCCTGATGACACGTTTAAGCGGACGGGCACCATAAACCGGATTAAAACCGCGGGTTGCAAGAAGCTCTTTTGCATCTTCAGTAATCTCAAGGTCAATTTCCTGATCTTTAAGAAGTCTTCTCAGATAATCCATTTGGATATCAACAATTGAAGACAACTGCTGCAATGTAAGCGCTTTAAAGAAAATAGTTTCATCAATTCTGTTTAAAAATTCCGGTTTAAACCTGCTTCTTAGAACATCAAGAACTTTTTCTTTAGTAGCCTCAAAATCAGACGCTGAACCAATTGATTTTAATGAATCCTCAAGAATAATGTCACTTCCTATATTGGATGTCATAATAATCAATGTATTTTTGAAATCAACAGTTCTACCTTTAGAATCCGTTAAACGCCCGTCATCAAAAATTTGAAGCATTATATTAAATACATCCGGATGAGCCTTTTCAATTTCATCAAAAAGAACAACCGAATAAGGTTTACGTCTGACTGCCTCAGTTAACTGACCGCCTTCATCGTAACCCACATATCCCGGAGGAGCTCCGACGAGCCTTGATACATTATGTTTTTCCATATATTCAGACATATCAATTCTTATTAAAGCATCCTCGTCATTGAACATAAATTCAGCCAGTGACTTTGCAAGTTCGGTTTTACCAACGCCGGTAGGGCCAAGGAACAAAAACGTACCGATAGGACGTTTTGGATCTTTCAAGCCTGAACGTGCCCTCCTTATCGCATCAGATACAGTTTCTACAGCCTCATCCTGCCCGACAAGACGTTTGTGGAGAATTTCTTCCATATTAAGCAGTTTCTGTTTTTCGCTTTCAACAAGTTTTGCAACCGGAATACCGGTCCACTTGCTTACAACATTTGCAATATCTTCTTCATCAATTTCTTCCTTAAGCAGTCTGTTAGAAGTCTTCTCCTGATTTTGAACCGCCTTAAGCTGTTTTTGCAAATCAAGAAGTTTTCCGTATTTAAGTTCGGCTGCAGTTTGCAAGTCGGTGTTTCTTTCAGCCTCCTCTATCTGCATTTGAACCTTCTGGATTTCTTCTTTAATACCGGCTTCACCAGTAATCGAGGCCTTTTCTGCTTCCCACTGAACCTTAAGTTTGGAAATTTTTTCTTCAAGTTCGTTAATCTGTTTTGTAAGATCTTCTATTTTTGCCTGAGATTCTTCTGATGTTTCCTTTTTAAGCGCCTCTCTTTCAATTTCCAGCTGAATTTTCTGACGCATAAGCGTATCAATCTCTTCCGGCATAGAGTCAATTTCTATCCTGAGAGAAGAAGCTGCTTCATCAATAAGGTCGATAGCTTTATCAGGCAGAAACCTGTCTGTAATATAACGATCAGAAAGTTTTGCGGCCTGAATCAGCGCACTATCAAGAATACGTATTCCGTGATGAACCTCATACTTTTCTTTCAAACCTCTTAAAATACTTATGGTGTCCTCAACAGAAGGTTCCCCGACAAGAACCGGCTGGAAACGTCTTTCAAGGGCAGGATCTTTTTCAATATATTTACGGTATTCATTAATTGTTGTTGCACCGATTGTTCTCAATACACCTCTTGCAAGCATTGGCTTAAGGAGGTTTCCTGCATCCATTGAACCCTCAGTTGCCCCGGCTCCAACTACTGTATGAAGTTCATCAATGAACATTACAATAGCGCCGTTTGAATCCTCGACTTCCTTTAATACAGCTTTCAGACGTTCTTCAAATTCGCCTCTAAACTTTGCCCCCGCAACAAGTGCGCCCATATCAAGTGCAACAAGCTTAACATTTTTAAGACTTTCAGGAACATCCCCCCTGATAATTCTCTGGGCCAAACCTTCAACAATTGCCGTTTTACCAACACCCGGTTCGCCTATAAGTACCGGATTGTTTTTGGTTCTCCTGTTAAGAACCTGAATTATCCGCCGAACTTCTTCATCACGGCCGATAACCGGATCTAATTTTCCTTTTCTGGCCCTTTCTGTTAAATCAGTTGAATATTTTTCAAGAGCCTTCATATTTTCTTCTGCATTTTTATTATCCACTTTTTTATTACCTCTTATTTTTTTCATTGCATTTAGGATAGAATTATAGCTTACCCCTGATTCCTTTAATATTTTTTGAATATTAGAGTTATCAAGCATTATCATCGCAAGCAAGATAGTTTCTATTCCAACGTAATCATCTTTTAATTTTTCAGCCTCTCCAACCGCAAGGTCAAGCAGCCTGTATGTTTGTGTAGACAAAAACAACTGCTGCGGGTTAGGAGGCCCGGAAATAGTAGGGAAACTTTTTACCGCCGCCATAACTTTATTTATAAAACTCTGATTAAGCAGCTTAAGCTCCGTTAAGTAATCTTTAATTATCCCGTCATCCTGAATCATTGCCAGCATAATATGCTCCGGCTGCAGTTCGGAATTTTTGTATTCATTCATAATGGCACTTGCAGATGATAGAATTTCCTGGGTATAATTTGTAAACTTGTTAAAATCTGTCATATAATATCAACTCCGTTCTTAAAGTCGTTCTGCTGCTGTATCGCCGGGATGTATGAACACCAAACCAGATAAAATTCCTTACACCAGATAGAACCTTAACTTATATTATTATTTTAACGTTAATTTCAAAAAAGTCTTATTAAATTAATATTTAATTAATTATTCTTCTTTTTAACAATCAGATCATAACCCATAATTTCACAAATCAGTTTAAGCTCCTTAAACGTTAAATGCTGGCGCTTTAACTTGCAGGAAAAATTTGAAGCCTTGGTGTGCTTTCCAAGCTTCTCATTAAGCTTGTCATTCAAAACCTTTTGCAGCATGTACTCTTTATTCAAAAGGTATTTTATAAGCTGAAAATCATCTAAATCGTTAATTATCATATTAGTAATTATATAATCTTGACTAATTGTTTCAAAAATGTTATACTAGATTATGAATAATCAAATTAGATTGATTATTATCAATCAAATTTAAAAATCTGGAGGATTATATGAGTTTGGAATTTTATTCGCGAAACAATACTATGATGCAAAAAAGAAAGGCATTTACCCTGGCAGAAGTTCTTATAACACTAGGAATTATAGGAATAGTCGCAGCAATGACAATGCCAACATTACTTGCCAACTATAGAAAAAAACAAACAGTAACCCAATTGAAAAAGGCATACTCTGAAATTCAGCAGGCACTGAAATTATCAGAAGCACAAAACGGTGAACTGTCAGGCTGGAACATCGACGACGACTCGCAGGAAGCAAGATTTAAATTTGCAAATGAGTATTTTACAAAATATTTCAAGACATTAAAAAAATGTGCCCCCACAAGCGAGGAATGCTTTCCGGATTTTAAAAATATAAATGGGACCCCGGTAACAACAACAGTCGATAAATCCAAAGTAGTTTCATTCATAACTACAAGCGGATATTCCGTTCTTTTCTGGACACACGCCGGAGGAAACGGTGGATGGGTATATGTTGATATTGACGGCCCTAAAAAAGGAGAAGGAATACTTGGCAAAGATGTTTTTCCATTTATAATGCAATTTAATGAAAACTTTAACATTAACGGACTTGAAACTAACAAGGTTGTAGAAAAAGTCGGAGTTTTTCCGTTAGGAATAGGATTGAAAAACTCTCCAACAAGAGAAAATTTAAAAACCGGCAGTGGTGAAAATATTCCTCAAGGCCTAAGAAACATGGGGTGCAGCAAAGAAAACGGCGGATCCTATGCCGGAGGACTATGCGGGGCACTTATAATGACCGACGGGTGGGAAATTAAAGATGACTACCCATGGTAAAACAGTTGAATATTTAGGGGCCATATGATATAATATAAAGGTAAAATGAAATCTTTACCGGAGGCATAATATATGCAAAACCCAATCATAGCGTGGTTTTCCCCGATAGGGGGGGGGGCAGACTAAGGACATAAACCCTTGTCCGGAGCCATTTTGGATTGTTATTAGTTTTTGTTTTGATTGGATAAATAATCGTGTTCCCCATAGGAAAGTGTCCGAGGGAAATTTGCTTGCTCGATTGGGAAAAATTTTAGGCGAAATTTTTCTTTCGCCATTTTGTGCTGCTTATTTTTTGAGTATTTAGAGGAGGTATTTTATGATTAAATTTTTCAAAAAAAAGGGTCGGAAAGAAAAAAATGTAGGTTTGGGGTTGTTCCTGAGGGACCGCCCTATAACGCGTTGCTGTGTGGGACGCTTAGGGAAAAAATCGATAAATAATTTTCCATGTCATCACCAACTTGGTTCAGATAATGTAGGTTGGGCTTTCAGCCCAACAATGAATTTTGTTTTGGTGGAAACACCAACCTACTTTGATTTTAATGCCATTTCTTATACATCTTGCAAAGCAACGCGTCATGTAAAAGGGGACTTAGTCCCCGAGTTTACGCAGACCGAGGTCTTTTTACCATACTACTACTCGCCTCGCAAGGTTGCATTTACGCTTGCAGAGATTTTAATAACCCTGGGCATAATCGGCGTTGTCGCAGCACTTACACTGCCAACCCTTATTCAAAATTACCAAAAACATGTTGCAGTTAACAGATTAAAAGTTAATTTCAATATTTTGAGTAATGCCATCAGAATGGCAGAAGCACAATATGGAAATATTACTGAATGGGACGAAGTAATTAATGGATATAATCCAGATTACATGCAAGACGATGATGGTAAAGTTCAAGCTAAAACGCAAGCCGGAAAAATTATAAAAAAATACATTATGCCATATCTTAATGCTTCAGAATTAACAGAAACAAAAACTCTTGCCCAATTAGGTTATAAAACAAATATTGTATTTAAAAACGGTTCTACATTTGCTAAACCAAGCAACTCTGGCTCAATCTTAAGGCTAAAAAATGGAACAACTCTATTAATTGATGTAGCTTCAAGTGTAGAGTATGATGGAGGTAAAAAAGCCCTAATGGGAATAAAAATGGTAATGGATATTGACGGCGCAAACGGAGCCAATACGATTGGAAATGACGTATTCATGGTAACTGTACCTTATGCGAAGGACTCAAGATTTATGTTTTTAAAAAATTATGTTGTAAATAGCACGACAAAAAAACTTGATATCAAATCTAAAACCAGAGCAGATTTACTTCTTAATTGTAAAACATATGGAGAATATTGTGGAGCCATTATTCAAATGGACGGATGGCAGATTAAAGATGATTACCCGTGGTAAGTGTTAAATAATAATTTGCAACCTGATATTTTTTTTGATAAGATTTAAGCATAGGGATATAGAATAACAAGAGGAAAAAATATGTCAGGACACTCAAAATGGTCAACCATTAAACATAAAAAGGCTAAAGTTGACTCACAACGCGCTGTTGTGTTTCAAAAATATTCAAGAGAATTAATAGTATCAGCAAGACTTGGCGGGCCTGATCCTGCTGGAAACTTCAGGCTGAGAACAGCTATAGAAAAAGCTAAAGCAGCAGGACTTCCTAACGATAATATAAAAAGAGCCATTGAAAAAGGGGCAGGGGCAGGTTCTGCTGATAACTATGAAGAATTAACGTATGAGGGCTATGCAGCAGGAGGGGTTGCCGTTTTTGTTGAAGCAATGACTGATAACAGAAACAGAACCGCTGGTGACATCAGAAGCTACTTTACAAAGTATAACGGCAGCCTCGGAGCCACAGGATGCGTTGGCTGGATGTTTGACCAAAAAGGTGTTATCACTTTCAGCGAAGATACCGATTTTGATAAACTTTTTGAGGCAGCAATTAATCTTGATGCAGAAGATGTCACAGAAGAAGACGATAAATATAAAGTTGTTACAAGTGTGGAAAATTTCCAAAATGTAGTTGAAGGTTTGGAAAAAGCAGGGTTCAAAAGCGAAACAGCGGAATTAACACGCATTCCGCAGAATACTATAGAAGTTACAGATGAAAAAACTGCTGATCAAATCCTTAAACTCCTTGACAAGCTTGAAGAACACGATGATGTTCAAAATGTTTATGCTAATTTCGATATTTCAGATGAAATTATGCAAAAATTAGAGGGATAAATTTGTCGGATATAAAACTATTCGTAAAATTCTTTAACGAGCTGAATAAAGCCAGTTCAGCCAATACTGTTGCTGTCGTAATTTCCGACTTGCTTAAGAAAAAAACTTCTGTAAAAATATTTGATAATACAATTAATGATCCAAAAGAATTTACGGAATATTTAACTTATCTGGAGAAAGTTTTTGATGAGAGCAAACAACTTATTGACGGACAAATATTGATAAACAAATCCTCGATTATATGTCCGCTGTCAATAAAAAGCGGAGATTATACTGCAATAATAGAGGTTGAAAGCGGGGAACAGAAGACTTTAGATCTATTGGAAGCAGTTTCACCGGTAATTGCCATGAAACTGGAAAATATTATTTTAGACTGTAAGTTTTCAAAAAATATAAACTTTAATAATGCGATGAAAAATATCGCAAAAATTATAGAAACGCAGTATGAACTAAACTACATAATTCCGATTATCGGAGAAATTCTGGATACTTTTATAGAAAATCACTTAATATATATTTTCCTGAAAAATAACGGAACAATGAAACTTATGTGGCCTGCCTCCTGCCTGGATCGGGAAATATGTGAAACAGTTACACATATAACAAATGAATCAGAAGTTATTCTGAACCAAACAGAAAAAACAGGTTACTTTCCCCTGATAAGCGAAGATCACTTGATTGGGTGTATAGTGGCAAAAAGCACTGAAGGGGCTATTACGCAGGAAGAAATCTACTACCTTTTGCAGCTTGTAAAACAAGCCGCAACAACAATAACAAGGGCTAAAGTATATTCAGAAATTTTGCAATATGCAACTCTTGATGCATTAACCGGGTTTTATAACAGACGCCAGCTTGACCAGCGGGTAAAACAGGAAATTTCCGGAGCACAAAGACGTAAAACTCCACTTTGCGCAATAATGACAGATATTGACTTTTTTAAAAAAGTTAATGACACATACGGGCACACCGCGGGGGATCTTGTGCTGCAAACCGTTGCAAAAATAATGCGATCCCAACTTAGAGAATATGATATTGCTGCCAGATACGGCGGGGAAGAATTTGTTATACTCCTGCCATATACAAAAGAAAATGAAGCGGTTATGGTTGCGGAACGTTTAAGAGAAGCAGTAAAAAAACAAACAATTGATATAGAAAAGGTTAATACAAAAAATAAAACAAAAAATATTTCAGTAACAATAAGCCTTGGTATATGTTGTTACGAAGCATCTTATAAAGATAAAGATTTACTTATGAATGCAGATAAAGCGCTTTATAAAGCCAAAGAAACTGGCCGCGATAAAGTGGTAGTTTATAAATCTTCTTGAGACTTGAATTAAGACAAGAAATAGTTTATAATGAATATACGAGGATTTTATGGAGATAAATTATACCGAAAAGCCAATCATAGCGGGGCTTTCCCTGATAGGGGGGGGGGCTTACTAAGGGTATAAACCCTTATCCGGAGCCATTTTGGCTTGTTTATAATTGGGTTTTTGTTAGGGAAAAGAATATTTTTTCCCCTGGGAAGTGTTCGAGAAAGTTTTTACTTGATCGATTGGGAAACATTTTAGGCGAAAAGATTACTTTCGCCGTTTTGTGCTGCAAATTTTTTGAGGATTTAAAAGGAGGTATTTTATGAATAAATTGTTCAAAAAAGTGGGGAGGAAAGAAAACAATGGTAGTTGGGCTTTGTCACTGAGGGGGCTCAGACACCACTTGCCTCGTCGAGCTGCATTCACCTTGGCTGAGGTTTTAATTACCTTAGGCGTTATAGGGGTTGTTGCTGCACTTACGCTGCCAACACTTATTCAAAATTACCAAAAACACGTTGCAGTTAACAGGTTAAAGGTTGTTTACAATATTATGAGCAACGTTATAAGACGTGCAGAAGCTGATTTTGGAGATATTACATCTTGGGATTTGGTGACAAATGCAAGAGCGGAATATGACGATGAGGGATCACAAGCAAACGCTAAAACACAAATAGGATCAATTGTAAAAAAATATTTTGCGCCGTATATTTCAGGAGCTGAATTTACCGAAGATAAAACTCTAACGGATCTCGGTTATAAAGGAGGAATTAATTATAGTGACGGCATGCGCTTTGCTGCACCAGATAAGATTAAAACAATTTTAAGACTTAGTAATGGAGCCATAATATTATTTCAACCAAGTACCGGAACAGATCCAAATACGGGAAAAAGAATTGTGCTTGGAATAATTATGGCAATTGATATTGACGGGCCAAACGGTTATAACATATTTGGAAAAGATGTATTCGCTGCACTTATACCATACGCGCACAATACCAGATTAATGTTCATGCAAAATTACGTACTTACCGGGAATGACCTGATAAAAATTGATGACGATACAAGATCTACAGTATTGAAAAATTGCACTGATAATGGTTATCATTGCGGAAGATTAATCCAAATGGACGGATGGCAGATCAAAGACGATTACCCGTGGTAAAACAATTGAATATTTTGGAAATATATGATATAATGAAAAAGTAATTAAGAATTTACCGTGGAGGTGCTATATATGCAAAACCCAATCATAGCAAGCGTTTCCCTGATAGGGGGGGGGGCAGACTAAGGGCGTAATCCCTTGGTATGTAAGCTTTTGCACTGTTTGTACTACCGGTTTTGCAAGTCGTATCAGATCTTTGCCCGTTTCGTGGAATGATTCTTTTGTAGGTAAGTTTTCGTGGTTACAGGACAAATTTTGGCGAAATAAATTTATTTCGCAGTTTTGTGCTGAAATGTTTTATTATGACTTATCTTGTATTAAGGTATTTAATATGGTATAATATATTTAATGGAGGATTTATAATGTTTAAAAAGGCTATCATAAGCAGCATTCCTGGCTCAACAAACACAGACAAATGCTTTACCAAAAAGATCTCTGCTTTTACTCTGGCGGAAGTTTTAATTACTTTAGGAATTATAGGCGTTGTCGCGGCGCTTACGCTGCCAATGCTTATTCAAAATTACCAAAAACATGTCACCCTAAACAAGTTAAAGGTTAATTTTAGTATTTTGAGTAATGCCGTCAGGATGGCAGAATCTGAGTACGGAGAAATAACAACTTGGGAGGAAATTCTTAACGCATATAATAACACTGATTACACAGACGACGACAAGGCTGCCGCTAAGTCTCAAGCCGGAGCAATTGTTAAGAAATACCTTTTCCCGCACCTTAGCGGCGCTCAATTTTCTGAAACAAAATCTTTAGCCCAATTAGGCTATAAAAAACCTATTCTTTACCGGAATGGTCAAACTTTCGCAGGAGGAACAACCGTTGCGCCAAGTTTAGTTCTGAAAAACGGAACGGTTATTTTCATCGGAGTAGATGCAAGCCCGCCGGATGCGGATGGTAAAAGAGTTTTGCTTACAATGAGCCTGAATATCGACATTGATGGCCCCAATGGCGCAAACATTGTCGGAAAAGATGTATTCATAGCCCGAATACCTTATGCTAAGAATACAAGATTCATGTTTAACCAACCTTACGTAATATACCGGGATACAAAAAAAATGGAGATACAAACAACCAGAACTGAGCTGCTAAACCGCTGTAATACTTACGGAGATTACTGCGGAGCGCTTATTCAAATGGACGGATGGCAGATCAAAGACGATTACCCGTGGTAGTTGGAAATTTGAACTTTTTTATGCTAAAATAAATTTCATAAAAGGAAGTTTTATGAAATACCAAAAAGTTTGCAAATCTCTTAATGATACCAAAGCCTTAGCACAAAAGTTTGCCGCACTTGTAAAATGCGGCTGCTTTGTAAATTTATACGGTCAAATCGGAGCCGGTAAAACAGCGTTTGTAAAACTCGCAGCCGACGCACTCGGTGTTAAAGAAAAAGTAACAAGTCCCAGTTTTGTAATTCTGAACGAATACCACAGCGGAATTCTTCCGGTATATCACTTTGACTTATACAGACTCGAAAATGAAGGTGTCAAAACTATTTTAGATGAATTGAGGGAATACTCTGAAGGCAAAAAATTAACATTTGTGGAATGGGCAGAATTTTCAAGGGATGAAGTTCCGTTCAGCCGTCTGAATATAAATGTTACGTACAATGATGACGATTCAAGAACATATACTTTTGAGTCTACCGGAAAAGAAACAGACCATATAATAGAAGGACTAAAAAATGAATGATAATATAACTTTGGCTTTTGACACAAGCCTGGATAAGATGTATATAGCATTATTCTCTGGTGAGGATGTTCTTGAGTCTCTGACAGTTACTAACCATGATGAAAAATATCACTCAGCATTTCTAATTTCCACAATAAAAGAAGTTCTAAAAAACAACAATCTGAAACCCCAGGATATAAATCTTATTGCTACAAACATAGGCCCGGGAAGTTTCACCGGAATAAGAGCATGCACCACAGTTGCAAGAATTATGGCCCAACAGCTTAACTGTAAGGCAATCGGTATATCTTCTCTTGAAATTCTTTCCAAATTAGCAAAGGAAAATTCCGCAGTTGCATTGGATGCAAGAAAAAATAAAGCATATCTTTATATTGACAATGAAATTAAGGGCGCTATTGATCTTGATGAAGTTAAAGAATTATGTAATGGAAAAAATGTTATAACAGATGATAAATTACTTCCTTTACTTGGGGGGATCTCATACCAGCAAACAGGAGCTCCGCTTGGTGAAATTTTAGCAAAACTCGCAATTGAAAGAGCGAAAACCAGTGACTGTGACTGGAGAAAACTTAAACCATTATACATACAGCCTCCTCCAATGGGATAATTTCCGGAAAAACTTCTTAACAATCCAGCAAAAATTTTTTTATTCAAATTTTTAAATAACAGAAAACCATGAAAATTTTACCAGTAAGTTTACTAAATTATAACAAAACAGCTACAGAGCAACGGCCTATACCGGAGAATAATAGAAATTCTTATTTCCGGTTTCGTAATCCCGGTTTATTAGGTCTACCCCATGATACATGCACTTTCAGCGGGAAAATTGCAAGTATAGTAACACCTACTATGGAAGATCTTATTAACAAAACAAAAGCTTCCGATATTGTAAGATCAAATATATTGAGACTTGCAAAATACAAAATCCCATGTCCTTGCTGTGGACATATTATGCTTGATTTAGACCGGTATAATAAATTTGAACAGAAAGTTATGAGTACGACAACCCCCAAAACTCTTTTAAAATTTATTAGCGAACTGGGAGCATATTTACATCCGGTAGAAGCCAAAGTTTTAGATATGATGAAATCCGTTCATTACACGAATCCCGATATGACCTTGCAAGATATCCTGAGGTCTAAGCTGAAAAGATCTGAGAAAAAACTTATAATGCAGCAGTCCAAAACGTTTGTAACACTTGGAATGCTCAGTAGAAAACTTCCTCAGGATACAGGAGAAGAAGTTAAAGGACTTATCAACGAAACCTATGACAGACTTTTTGACCAGCGGGAAACATCACGTTTCAGTAGAAAAGTGTTCATTGGAAAACTTGAAGCAATATTGGATAAGGTAAAAGATGATAGTCTGAAAAGTGAATTTATACAAGAAGCAGTAAAACTTCCAACAGCATACAATAGCCCTGATGCGTTTATTGTAAAATATGCAAAAAGAAATTACAAAGGAGCAAATCCCGATCAGAAAATAGCACTTAGAATGCTTAGCAACTCTCTTGCAACAATAGAACACATTAAGCCGCAAAAACTAAAAGGCGGCAATTCACCTGAAAATTTAGCTCTTGAATGTGCCTGCGATAATAACAGAAGAAATCATTCATCGATTATTGAACAAATTCTCCAGAACCCGTCAATGCTGATAAATTACCAAAGATACATGGACAGGCTTTCTGAACTTCACTTGAAAGGAGTATTGGAAAAATCCTATATTACCCAAACAAATAAATCGTACAAGCTGGAATCAGGAGGTCTTCTTGAATCGGACTTATCAAAGTTAAAATATACCGAACCAAGTAGAAAGACAAGAAAAGTAAAATCAGGAATTACGCCGACTATCGCGGAAAGACGGGAACAGCGAAAAACAAAACTTAAAACTAAAAAGACCTGGAAACATAATCATAAAAAATAATTGCGTACAAAAGCATCCAAGCAACGACGACTCCAAGTTTAACGAATTAATACCGCAAATTTTATTAACAAATGTAAAAATAGCTTTAAAATTCCTAAATTTTCAACACAAAATATCCGACTACAATTATGTAGTTTAAATAAACATAGGAATTGAAAAAGTGACAGATACAGGAGCATCATTTAACAGACCATATAAACCTTTTGGATTTAACGTAAAAGTTCCGGAAATAGGGGAAAGAACGTTAAAATTAGCAGAAGGAACACTTACCGGCATAGTAGCCTCCCCGGTAGAACCGCTTTTCAATTTTCTTGAAGAAAACGAACAGGTGTTTAATGGAGATATAAATTACGAAATAAATAAGATGTTTGCACAGAATTTCACTATAGGTTCGGCAATGAGACTGGAAGATGAGAAAGTTAACGGAATGCCGCCTAAATTTGATATGCATTTTTAAAACCTTAATTTTTACTACCTACACTTACCTAACACTAATTTAAGCCTTTAAAAATAAGGCTTTTTTATTGCTCAAAAGATGGCAGGCAATTGAATATTTTGGAAATATATGGTATAATGAAAAAGTAATTAGGAATTTACCGTGGAGGTGCTATATATGCAAAACCCAATCATAGCAAGCGTTTCCCTGATAGGGGGGGGGGCTAAGGGTGTAAGCCCTTGGTATGTAAGCCTTTGCGCTGTTTGTACTACCGGTTTTGCAAGTTGTATAAGATCATTGCGCGTTTGGTGGAATGATTTTTTTGTAGGTAAGTTTTTGGTTTTGTTTTTGCAGAACCGCTTTTGGCGAAATAAATTTATTCGCAGTTTTGTGCTGCAATCTTTTATTATGCCTTATATTAAGCTAAGGTATTTAATATGGTTATAATATATTTGATTGGAGGATTTATTATGTTTAAGAAAAACTATACTGGTTTTAATCGCGCAGAGTTTTTTTCACCACACCAACACTCGCCGCGCCGAACCGCATTCACTCTGGCGGAAGTTCTTATCACCCTTGGTATAATCGGTGTGGTCGCCGCGCTCACGCTGCCAACGCTTATGCAAAATTACCAAAAACAAGTTGCAATTAACAGATTAAAAGTTAACTACAACGTTATGAGCAATGCTGTCAGGATGGCGGAAGCAGAGTATGGAGATATTACAACATGGGAAGATGTCAGCAACTCTATAAATTTAGACTATGACCCGCAAACAGATAAAACCGAGGCCAGGACAAAAGCCGGCTCTATCGTAAAAAAATAAATTCTTCCATATCTAAACAGCGCCGAATTTACCGAAACAAAAACTTTAGCGCAAATGGGTTACAAAAGACCGATTATACTTCGCAACGGATCGACTTTTGCATCTCTGACATCAGTCGTTCCAATGTTAAGACTTAATAATGAAACAGTTATACTTGTTAGCGTAATTCAATCATCAGCAGACGCAGAGGGCAAAAGGCTGTTAATGGGTATGACTTTCTATATGGATATTGACGGACCAAACGGACAAAACCAATTAGGGAAAGACGTATTTACAGCAGTAATGCCTTATGTAACAAACACAAAATTTATGCTACTGCAAGGATATGGGATAAAAGATGCAGAAACTAATCCAAAATTAAACCTGTCATCAGATAGAACTTCTATACTGGATGAATGCAAAACTTACGGGAATTATTGCGGAGCACTTATACAAATGGACGGATGGCAGATCAAAGACGATTACCCGTGGTAAACAATTGAATATTTTGCGAATATATGGTATAATGAAAAAGTAATTAAGAATTTACTGTGGAGGTGCTATATATGCAAAACCCAATCATAGCAAGCGTTTCCCTGATAGGGGGGGGGGCTAAGGGTGTAAGCCC
>CALUYU010000033.1 GCA_944325075.1 Candidatus Gastranaerophilales bacterium | reverse complement strand
TGCAAGAGTGCTCTTACTGTTAAAAACAACACCTTTAGAGTCATTTTTTCCAATTTGTTTTTTTACCTTTTGGGCTACTTTGTTTTCCAGCCCGGAATCTTTTAACTCTGATATACTTGAATAATATTTCCCGTTTTTAAGTATATATTCATGGTTTGGCGGAATATTTTTCACTGCAAGATCCCATAACTCTGCTGCATCCTTCATCTTTATATTTCCTACAAATTTTATTCCGTCCGAAAACTTTTTAAGTGCAATTGTTGAGATAATACTATTTATATCTGAAGTAATTTTTAAAGTAATTTTACTAATTTCTGAAGCATTTTTATTAAGCTTATATTTTAAATTATCTATTATAATATTTTACTGTTTCAAAATTTGTCATAAAAATGCCTCTTTTAGTTATGTAAAATCCGGTTATATAATTATTTCACATTCTAAAAGTTTTTAAAGTCGTTAGTTCTGTATAGGTATTTTCGCGGAGCCCTGAAACAATATTATTTCTTTGAAATTATTATAAGATTTCTTGTGTGGTTTTCGGCAAGCGGAAGATCGTATTCTATTATGTCTTTTATTTTAATGTTATATTTTTTTATTATACTCTCAGCCTCTTTTAGTTCTTCTTCTGCACGCAATGATTTGTATGCAATAAAATATCCGTCCGGTTTCATAAGCGGGATTGCATAAGGGATTAGAATTTTCATTGCTGCAACAGCACGTGAGGTTACAAAATCATATTTTTCCCCTTTAAGATTTTCTGCCCTTTCGCAAACCGGATTTAGATTTGTTAGTTCCAAACGCTCCTTTATTTCAGATATTGCATTAATTTTTTTTCTAATGCTGTCCAACGCGGTTACAGACATTTCAGGATAAGCTATTGCAAGCGGGATTGACGGAAAGCCGCCGCCGGTACCAATATCAATCAGTGATTTCCCTTTGGGGGCAATATTGAATTTTTCAAAAAATTTTGAGAGCGAAAGACTATCATATATATGTTTCTCCCATAAAAATTTTTCGTCATTTTTGGATATCAAATTCAATTTAGAATTTTGAGCCAAAAATTCGGTTATATATTTATCAAAAATTTTTCTATCCATTTGTAATTATCTCATTTTCTAATTTATTAAATTCCACATCTCCAAGCCGGGCTTTCAGGTCTCGTATTTTTTGTTCTATTCTTTCTTTGTCTTCAATTGCAGCAGATGTTTTAGATACTGCAAGCGCCTTCATATAAGCCTTCAGAGCTTTTGAAAATTCTTTTCTTTGCTCACAGAAGTCCCCGTATTCAATGTTAGAATTCATAATATAAAACGGTTCTCCTGATTCCTTTGCCGAAAGAATCGCTTTATTAAAATATTCTAATGCTTCATCCGGAGATTTTTCAGCAAGGAGTTTTGCAAGTTTTAATGCTGCAATGTATACCCCGTTATAGTTTTTGTCCCCCTCGTCAATTTTTAAACCTTCTTTGTAATATTTAACAGCCAAATTATATGCGCCGGTATCATCAAAAATCATTGCTAAATTAACTATTGCCGAGGAAAGATAAGGGTTATCTTTTGTTATATCCATACATCTTTTATATAACTGAACGGCCGGCTTAATCTCATCTAAATCATCGCATACCGCTGCAAACTTGTAATACAATTCGCATAATACTTTTTTGCTTGTTACGGGTTCTATCAGTTCAAAAGCTGCCTTATAGTGGTTATAAGCTTCTTTAATATCATGATTCTTGATTGCGGCAAGCGCAAGGTGTGCTTTTATACGCAGCTCATTTGATATATTTTCGTGCGGTGATAATATATCATTTAAAAGCATTTCTGCTTTTGAATGTTTATATGTTATATAGAAAATGTTTGCAATTGCCAGCCGCATTTCATTTAGTCTTTCAAAATCGCCGGCTGTTGTAAAGTATTCCAGCGCCATGTCATAGTATTTCAATGCATTAAACCAGTCTGAAATTTTTTCATAACATTTGGCTATTCTGGTGTATATTCTTGAAACCATTAGTGCAAAATTCTCATCATCTTTAAGTGTTAGCGCCATTTGATAAAAAGCGATTGCTTTTTTATAATTAAAGCCGTCCTCTTCTCTTTTGGCTCTGTTCATTAATTCCATAAGCGGAAGTTTTGCTTCTTCCGGGGTGAGAATTTTATTTGAATAATCAATGAATTTATTTATAGAACTTGCAATTCCATCCATTATGTGTTTTTCTTCCGCCTCTGTTTCAAAAATAAATGAGATATTTTTGATTTTTTCCTCTTTAGATTGGGGTTTTATAATTTCAGGTTTAGGAATTTCGTCTGATTGCGGAATGTCATAATTACATTTGCTGTCAGCGGCATACTCTAATGCCTCTACTGTAGTTGTATTCAACGGTGAGACCGGCTGCGGCTTTTGCGGAATAAATAGTAAATGATACTCAATTTCAGAACGCATTGTCTGCCTTGAAATTAACATATCACGTTCAAAAGGTTTCAGCGGCAGCTGTGTTGAATATAGTTCAACGCAAGACTTATGAAGTTTTATATTTACATTTGAGGGAATAGAGTTCTGCGAAATCTCCTTATAATAGTCTTGCAAGTAGATCATATCTTTTTCTTTTGAAAGAAGTAAATTTTCAATAAAGTATTTTATTTTTTCTTCATCGTATAAATTAATTGTTTTTAGAAGTTTTAAACTTACCGGATGTCTCAAAACAGTTAAGAGCCTGAATAAATGTCCGCTTACCGGATCAACAAATGCTAACGCTTCTCTAAGGATAAAGTCATTATAAGAGAGAAAACTTTTGGTATAGCCGTCAAGGAAGTTAATCAAGGTAAGATTATGTGCTTTAATTATTTTTGCCGAAAGTTTTGTATATAAAAAATACCCGCGTGTGTGTTTGTATAACTCATCAGATACCGGGCCTATCAGTTTAATACCTTCCGAGCGGAGATATTTTTCAAAAAGCCCCTTTTCAAGAGCAAGTATTGTGACCCGTTCAAAGTCAATTTTATCAATAAAATCTTCATAATTAAAAGTTCTGGCAATAACAATTATTTTTATATTATCCCTTTTCAGAATGTGGAATAAAAAGTCAAGAATTTCCTGTTTATTGGTTTTCAGGACACTTTCAAAAGAGTTGATTATAATTACTATCGGCTGATTTATTGAGTTAAAGTATGAGGCGATTTTTTGTGTGAAATTTTCAGATTTAATTTTTGGCTGTGAAATAACTTCTTTCATTGTAAGATTTTTGAAGTCCTCAAAAAACGAAAGAAGAATATCATCCAATATTGTTGTTTCAAAACAGTTATATTCCAGAACTATGGTCTTGGGGGTTAGAAATTGTAAAGAATGGTTAATTATTTGAGTTTTACCGGTTCCTAAAAATCCGTTGACCAGTAATAGCGGGGTTTTACTATTATAAAAGTTAAATACTGCCTCAAGCTGCTTTTTGTTGTTCTCAAGTAAAAATTGATTTACTCCGCTATGCTCATCCTTAATTAAATTTTTTATATCAAAATTCTCATCTGTAAACCTTGTTTCCATAACGTTATATTATCCTATAATTTAATATTTTGCAAATTTTACATATAAAAAATTTGCACTTTAAAATATTTTTATAGTAAAATATCAAGTAGTGACACAAGGGGAAATTATGGAATTTTTCAGAAAACATCAAAAATTAATTGTAGGAATAATTGCACTTACTTTTATTGCTTGGACTGTAGGCCTTATGATGTTGCCTCTTGTTTTAAAATAAGGGTTATTGTGTGAATTTAAAAAAACTGTTTAAACATTTATCTATATATCTGTTTTTGGGACTGATATTTTGTATCGGCACCCCGCAGTCTGCCTTTGCCTCAAATCCTTCAATTAAACAAAAACTACAGACAAACCAGGTTAAAATGAAATCAACGAGGCAAAAAATTCATTCACTTAAAATCAGAGAACAACAGGAAAAAAGTAAACTTGTAAGAAATCAGCAAAAACTTGAGCACGCCTCTTCTAATCTTGTTGAATCCCAAAATAAGTATCTGTCTATGGACGCTAAACTTAAAGATATGGAGCAAAAATATAATATGGCTTCCAGAGAGTTTAACAATATAGATGCCCAGATTAAAAACAGAGTCCGTCAGGTTTTTAAAACCCAGCGGATTGGTATGTTTGAGATAATTTTTAAAGCTAAAGACATTAATGCAATGCTTGATGCCATATATTTTGAGCGAATAATTATACAAAATGATTATAAACAGATGATGGCATTAAAAACAAAAGCAATGAAACTTGCAAAGATGAAGTCTGATATAGAAGCCCAGAAAAGATATCTGGCGCAGTCTATTAATGAAATAGACGCCCAAAAAAGGTCAATACAGCAGGCAATTGCGCAAAACCAAAATATGATCAACCGTCTTAAAACTGACAGAGCCGCTTATGAACGGTCAGAAAGGGAGCTTGCAAGACAATCCGAAAGCCTTCAGTCAATGCTTAGCGCATATAGTCATTCAACTGTAAAAGTTTCATCTACAGGTTTTATTAAGCCTATAGGAGGTAGAATCACCTCTCCTTTTGGCTGGAGAACTCACCCTATCTTTAAGAGCAGAACCTTCCATTCAGGTGTGGATATCGGAGGACCGAATTACGGGAGTATAAGAGCGTCAAATTCTGGCAGGGTTATCTATACCGGCTGGTATGGTGGCTATGGGAAAGTTGTTATTATTGATCATGGTATAGTAAATGGCCGTCCGACAACAACTTTGTATGCACATATGTCTTCAATAAAAGTCGGGAATGGACAAAATGTAACTAAAGGGCAGGTGATCGGACTTGAAGGTACTACCGGCTACAGCACCGGGCCTCATTGCCATTTCGAAGTCCGTATTAACGGAAAGCCAAATAATCCGTTGAATTATATTTAATGAAGGAATTGATTTGAAGAAGTTAGTCTTTATATCTTTAATATCTGTTTTAATGATTGGAACAAGTGTTTCAGCTGAAATTATCCATGATAAAGATTTCTATGATGATAATTCCTTAGAAAGCGTTGAACAGGAATTTTTTGAAACCGGCACAATTGCGTCTCCAAAAAACCGTGCAAAAATTGAGGGTGGAATAGCAGATGATGATGAATATTACGGTGACTCATTTCTGGAGTACGATCCGACCGCCGGTGGTGATATGCGTAAGCTTAAGGCAATGCCGTTATTCAAAAAATACAGAATAAAAATGACTAATTATTTCAAAATCAAGGCTCATGAACAGGAGCTTAAGGATATTGAGGAACAGAAAAAAATCCTCAATGAAATGGAAGAGTCAGAACAGGATATTGATGATTTTGATTATGAAGATTTAAAGGAACGTAGTCTTAAAAAGGTCTACAAAAACGAAGATGGCACTGAGGTTAAAGTTTCTAATTTCCAAAAATTTAAAAATCTGTTTAAACGAAAAAATAAAGAAGATTCTGAGATTTCCGATAAAAAGAAGGATGGAGCAGGCGAAGTTTCCAATGAGGAAGCCGGCGGGACAAAAGAATTGTCCGGAGGTGTAAAGGAAGTTGTTGCTCAAAAAGATATAATTCTTGATTGCGATAAATTGGATTATGACGATGAAAATGCCGAATTATACGCAACAGGTCACCCGGTTCTTTCTTTCCCTCCACAGGGTGTAACAATTAAAGCAGATAAGCTTACTTATAATACTGAAAGTAATGTTATAAAAGCTTACGGGAATGTAGAAATTATTAAAGATGGTTCTTCTGTGTTTGGAGATTATGTCCAAATTAACATGAATGATGAGTCTGCTATTGTTACAAATATGAACGTCAATAAAATGAATATGCTTGTAAACGCCAAAAATGTTGTGGCTGCTGAAGATACAATAGAACTTCAGAACGGGTCTATGACCGGTGATAAACACTATATATTTGTTTTACGCTCTAATATGATGGGGCCAAGATTAGAAAATATGATAATTCCTGAAGAGGAAAAGTCGAAACTTACTAAAGACGGTCTTGAAATAAAGGTCAACGCCGAAGAGATATTTGTAACGGCTAAAAAAGATCATGATATAGTAACAGTAAAGAATGCCGACATTTATTACAAAAATAATCATATAACAAGATTTGGTTCGTTTACAGCTCATACAAATAAAAATCACGAATACTTTGAGGCAAATTATCCTGAATTTGGTACAATTCCGAGAATGGGTATGTTTATAGGTCCAGGATTTGTATTTGATGTTCCGACAGGCGGGACTGCAAAATTTATCCCTTTCCTTAATTATAAAAATGACTTTGGTGTTGGGGCTGCACTTAAGTATCGCAGCGGGACTAACTACACAGAAATGTACTATGGCTCTGCTGAAGATATGTTTATTTTAAAAGGTCGTCAATATTTGGATGACCATTTGTATATGTTGTATGGTATAAATTCATATCTTGAAGATTGGTTTATGGGCAGTGGTATGTCTAAATACCGTTTAGAGGCAGTATACCGTGATTCGGTTTCTATTCCTAATACTTTAGGGCGAGGTTTAAATGCAAGATACAGACAAAGAATTTCCGCTGGTTATGTTCAGGATTCCGATTATAACAGAAACAATGAAAATATAAGCTCTTCAGAAATGGGTACAACCAGATTTAAATATATGGCAGAATTAAGCCAGACATTATATAGGTACCAAAGTCGGAAAAATCTGTTAAGTGCAAATTTAACCTGGATTTTCCAAGGCAGTGCTGCATTATACGGAACAGGCGATACCCAGTTTGTAGGCCGTACCGGTCCTGCATTACATACTCAGTATAAGTATTGGATGCAGGATATAGGTTATTTCCTTTCGGCATTTGACGATCAAACTCCGGTTCCGCGTTTTGATATGTACAGGTACGGACGGTCAAACGTGTATTTGAGAGAATCTTTAAGGCTTAATAAATATCTTACTGTATCATGGATGGGGTCTGCAACCTTGTCTGATGATGCGCCGAATGACAGACTTATCCAGGAAAACGGTTTTTATTTTTCAATCGGGCCTGATGATTTGAAAGTAACTTTGGGTTATGATTTTATACGTGAAAGAACATTTTTCACATTTACGACTGCGCTTGACTTAAAAGGGACTCAGGTTAATTATAAAAAGATGGTGATAAAAAATCCTGATAGGTTAGCAAGGGATGAATCTGAAAAAGTAGAGCCTGTATCTTTTGATAAGCCTGCTCCTCAGAAGGTTAAGAGGACTTATGCTGAAGTAATTGAGATAGAAGATCCGGATAGAGAACAATTGTAATGAACAAATTAGTAGAAGAATTAAAACAAGAATTAATTGAATACGGACGATTAGCTGAAGCAAAGAATTTAACACCCGGTGTTTCAGGTAATATGTCTGCAAGAATTGACAATGACAAAATTCTAATTACATCATCAGGATCCGCAAACGGATATTTGTCAGAAGATGATTTTTCAATTATAGATATAAACGGACAAGTCGTTTCCGGTGATAAGAAGCCTTCAAGCGAAAAGCTTGTTCATTGTGAGTTTTATAAAATACGCAGTGATGTAAATTATATTATTCATATGCATAGCCCGTACTTAAGCTCGTTTGCTTCCGCGGGAATAGCATTAGATGAACCGATTATGGCGGAGAATATTTTCTACTTTGGGAAAATACCGCTGGCTGAATACGGAATGCCTTCATCTATGGATTTAGCCTTAAAAACTTCAAAGTATTTTAAAGATTATGATGCCGTTTTAATGGCAAACCACGGGTTTATTATCGGCGGTAAGACCATTAAGGATACATTTTTAAACCTAACTCTTGCAGAATCATACGCTCAGGTCGTGTTGAATACGCATATACTTGGCGGCGCAAAGCTGTTAAATGATCAGCAGGTAAGAGAGGTTTTGGATTTAAGAAAGAAGAACATAAGATAAGGAAAGAGGAATATAAAAGTGTCATTAGAGTTGGAACATAAACAGGGTTTAATAGCAGGTGACGGAACTTTACCGGTAAAGATGGCTCAGTATGCAAAAGAAAACGGTTTTGATGTTGTGTGCATATCTTTATCAAAGGATAATTTATCTCAGTTGAAAAAATATTGCACAAAAGTTTACTCTTGCCATCCGGGAGAAGTTAACCGGATTGAACAGATTTTGAAAGATGAAGAATTAAAGCAGATGACATTTTTAGGAAAAGTAAATAAAAGTGTTTTATTGCAGTTGCATAAATTTGATTCAAGGGCAATTGAAATTTTGAAGTCGGTCAAAAGGCTTAATGATGATGAAGTTATGCTGCTGATTGTCAAGGAATTTGAGAAAATAGGAATAAGAGTTTTGGATCAGACGATATTTATCAAGAACCTGATGATTCCGGCAGGTGTTCTTGGCAAACATAAGCCTACTAAGGAGCAGATGGAAGATGTAAATTATGGTTTCTGGCTTGCCAAAGAAATGGGTAAGATTGATGTGGGGCAGTCTGTCGTAATCAAAGATAAAATGGCTATGGCTGTCGAGGCAATTGAGGGAACGGATGTTTGTATTAAGCGCGGGTCAAAATTAGCAAAACATGGAGCTGTTGTTGTTAAGGTTTCTAAGCCGAATCAGGACAAACGTTTTGATATCCCTACAGTAGGTTTGAGAACCCTTAGAACAATGAGACGATATAAGGCTAATTTACTGGCTGTAGAGGCGAATGAAACAATTATAGTTGATCAGGAAAAGGTTATTAAATATGCTGATGAACATCAGATTGTAATTATGGCGGTGTAGGTAATGAAGAAAATATTCATAATTACAGGTGAGTATTCCGGTGATATCCATGCAAGCCATGTAGTTCGTGCGCTGCAAAAAGAATATAGCGGAGATCTTATTATAGAAGGTATCGGCGGAGATAATCTTGCGGCTTCCGGAGTAAAGCTGTTTTCCGACCAAAAAAAAATGGGGGCGGTTGGTTTGTCGCCGGCTATAATATTTAACCATATTATATTAGGGAAAAAAGTTGTTGATTATTTAATTAATGACTTTAAACCGGATTTGGTAATTTTAATTGATTACGGAAAATTTAACTTGTCAGTTGCAAAGTTTCTTCATCAGGCCGGGATAAAAATTTTTTATTATATTCCTCCGCAAGTATGGGCCAGCCGTAAATGGCGTATAAATAAGATTAAGAAATATATTGATAAAGTTCTCTGCATTTTCCCTTTTGAAAAAGAGCTTTATGAATCGTACGGGATAAGTACTCATTACTGTGGACATCCTCTTGTGTCACAACTTCCTAAACCGGCGGATAGAGCGGAGTTTTTTAATAAACACGGGTTGGATCCTTCAAGAAAGCTGGTTTCTGTTTTCCCGGGATCAAGAAAATTTGAACTCTATTATCTTGCTGATGTGTTTATAAACACGGCCAAGGAGCTTCAGAAAAAACATCCGGATTTGCAGTTTTGTATTTCGCATGCTCCAAACCTGCCGGATGATCTTTATAATAAATATGTGAAGAATACTGATTTTAAAATTATTAAAGGTGAAAATCAGGCTTTACTAAGCGTATCCGATGCGTTAATACTGGCTTCAGGTACTGTTGCACTTGAGGCAGCTTTATATCAAACCCCTATGATAATTGCATACCGCGGGCCCTATTTGTTTTACTTGATATATCTTCTGGTAAGATGTATTAAAATGGTGTCACTGCCAAACATCATAAGCGGCAGGCTTATTGTTCCGGAAATTTTGGAAAGTAATGTGAATGTTAAAAACATTTCGTATAATATTGAAAAACTTTTATACGATAAAACGGCCAGAGAGGAACAGATTACGGGGCTTGCCGGTGTAAGGGAGCTTTTGTCGGAGAGAATTTCTTCTAAAGAAGCCGCTGAGGCTGTCGCTCAGGAACTTGGTTTAACCCGGATTTAACATAACTTAAAAAATAAATTTCTAACATGCAAAAAATATATAATTCATGTTTTTATATTCATGTAGGGAAATATTATGGTAAATCAGGTTCCGATAGGTAGTTATAATAAGAATATTTTTAGTGATTTTGCGCTCCGTCCGGGCGGTCAAACATTTATGAACACGGCTGCGCAGACTTCTTCAACGGTTTCTAATACAGAATCCAAAAAGAATAGAACCAAAACATTAGCTTTTGCGGTTGGAAGTTCTGCTCTTCTTGCAGGTGTGGGAGTTTTGGTATTGATGCGGGGGCTGCCTAAAAATACCGGAAATTTCCTTGAAAAAATTAAGTCTTTTCTTGAAAAACGCCATGAAAAGAATTCTCTGAAAGGATCAGACCGTTGGAATGAATTTTATATCTACTCTATCAGAAAAATTAATTCATTTATTGATAAGTCGCAGAGTATAAACAATTTTGCGTCTTTAAAAGATATTTTGTTTAAAAATTTAATGGTAAGAAGTAAATTTACTACCAAAATTCACAGTGGTATATCAAACTTTTTTGAGAAAATTTCCCGTAAGACCGTAACAAGTTCATATAAAAATACCGGCAGGAAGTTTGAGCAAATGTATACTGCCTTTGACAATCTGGATAATGCTATTTTAAAAAACAATCCTAATGAAACATTTACCTACAACGGGCAAATTTATACAAAACGTCAGTTAGTTGCAATGGCCCGGGCCAAAAGAATCGGAGTTAAACACTCTGTTAATGCATTTATGTCAGAGTCGCAATTAAAAGATCGGTATAAATATATTAAGAAAATTACGTCTAATCTTTACAACCAGTTTTGGGACGAAAGTTTTAAAGATTTCTGGTCTAAGAAAAATAAATTCCGTAGAAAAGAAATGTGGCAGACTTTTATCCCTGAAACCAAGATTGCAAAAGGAAAAAGAAGTCTTGCCGATGATGTTGCTGCGGTAAGAAATAAGATTTCTTATACTGATAAAGACAAAATAAATATTATAAATAAACATATTACTTTGTTGGAAGATCTTGTTGCTCCTTCAGATAAAGACGGGTTTGATATCATAAAGAAACTAAAATGGTTCCTGAAAAATCCGGAAGGAGTTAATTCTAATAATGAAGTGTTCCTCAAAGAATTAGCAAAACTGAGAGAAAGACCTTTTGAAAAGGGGCTTAACGAGGCCGTTATAAATAATCAGGCCAAATTGAGAGAAACATACATAAAATCAATTAATGATCTTTTAACTAAGAATAAGAGCGGAGAACTGCAAGAAATGCTTGAAATCTATGAAAAGATTGCTCCGTATGAAGTTTCACTAATTAAACCAAAAGTTACAAAAGCGGTTGCTTCATTTGATAAATCATTAAATCTTGAGACTGTTGAATTCTTTGATAAGGTACGAGATCTTGAGCTTGGCTCGGCTCCAACAGATGTCCTTTCTATTCTTGCTTCAGGCGGAATGATTGCTTACGGGCTCACAAAAGCAAAGGACGCAGATGAAAGATGGTCTGTAACATTAAAAGCCGGAATTCCAATTGTCGGAGCAATCGGGACTTCTTTATTCTGTACGGCCCGATTAATATCAGGCGGTAAATCGCTGTTGTTTGGTGCAATTTCAGGGCTTGTTATCGGAAAAGTAGGCCAGATTGCAGATAATTTACGGAAAAAATACTCAAAAAATACTCCAAAAAGTCAGGTTGCCTGAGAATATTTGTATGATAGAATTAAAGCATAATTTTTGAATAATTTTTGATGAAACAAATTTTTTAATATAAGGATTTATAAGTATGCCTCAATTTACAGATGTAGATAAAATTAGAGAGAGACTTGAAGATAGGGAATTTGATATTCTAAGCGATATAGCAACTAAGGCAAGAAATACCAAGGGCCGTAAAATTAAGGAGGAAGAAAGTTCAACAAGAACTTGTTTCCAGCGCGACCGGGATAGAATTATACATTCAAAAGCATTTAGAAGATTAAAGCATAAAACTCAGGTATTTTTATCTCCGTTCGACGATCATTTCAGAACGCGCTTGACCCATACTCTGGAAGTTTCTCAGATTGCGAGAAGTCTTGCACGTGCGCTTAATCTCAATGAAGATTTGACAGAAGCGATTGCGCTCGGGCATGATCTTGGACACACTCCTTTCGGGCATTGCGGAGAGGGGGTTCTTAATGAACTTGTCAACGGCGGTTTTCATCATAATATTCAGAGCGTTCGGGTTGTTGAAGTTTTGGAGAAACTTAACCTTTGTTATGAAACTATTGACGGTATTCTTACCCATACCTGGGGGTATACTCCGCATACTCCGGAAGCTCAGGTTGTGCAGCTTGCTGATAAGATTGCATATATTAATCATGATATTGAGGATTCTATCCGTGCAGGGATAATTTCTGAAAGTGATTTGCCTAAAGATTGTATAAATTATTTTTCATCTGTTCAAAGCAAACGTTTGAATAAAATGATAATGGAGGTCATAAAAAATTCTATAGGGAAAAGTCAAATTTCCATGAGTGAAGAGGGCTGGCATTATACCACAAAGCTTAGGGAATGGATGTTTGACAATGTATACATTGACTCTCCGGCAAAACTTGAAGAAAAAAAGGCGCGGCGTGTTATAAAAGAACTGTTTTATCACTACTGCGAAATGCTAAAACCTATATGCGACGAAAGTAAAATTGAAAGAGTTGTAACGGATTATATATCTGGCATGACAGACAGATATGCGGTTGAGAAATACAAAGAAAACTTTATACCAATAGGCCTTCAGTGCGGAGCCAAAGAAGATTACCTTTTTAAGCTCGCTAATGTCATTGATTAATATTAATCTAAATTCTCAAAATTAGTTACTTTCAAAATAGTTAGCTGTGCTTTTTCGTCTGGTAATTTTAAATCTTTCATAAATTCATCAAGCAATTTATATTGTTCTTCTACATGATTTTTTAAGATAAATATATAATTATAAATTTCGTCTATATCAGGAGGATTAAATTCGTTATCAAGTGCGCTTAATAACATATTTATTAAACTTTCCAAATTACTTAAATTATTTTTTATTTTCTGAAATTTTTGTCTAAAAATACTATTTTCTTTTTCCATAATTATTTTTTAACACCTTGTAGGTGGTAGATTGTTCATGCAAAATGTAACATAATAGGTGGTATGTGTCAAGCATCTGATGATTATAGATATTTTTTAATAAACTTAGGGAAAAATATACGTAAATACCGTTTAAATAGGAAAATGTCACAAGAAAAGCTTGCGTTGAATATTGATTCCGCAAGAAATTATATTGGCTGCATTGAGCGTGCTGAAAAAATGGCAAGCTTAATTACCTTATTTAAAATTTCAAAGGTTCTAAATGTAAATATTGAAGATTTTTTTAAGCATACTATGGTCCCGTAATTACAACCTGCATGGTGGTAGATACTCTCTCAAAGATGTTTCAAAATAGAATACATGCAGCAGAATTCAAGTGATAAAGATTATCAGGATTTTTTAGTTATATTAGGAAAAAATATAAGAAAGTTTCGTAAAAAGAAAAAGCTTTCACAGGAACAGCTTGCTTTTGGTTTTAATTCTGCAAGAAATTATATTGGATGTATTGAGCGAGCAGAGAAAACTCTTAGTCTGAAAACATTATATAAAATTGCTAAAATTTTGGATGTTCGTGTTGAGGATTTGTTAAAAGATACGATGGTCTAAAAGTAGGTTGGGGTTTGTCCCTGAGGGACTTCCCTATAACGCTCCGCTGTGTGGAGCGCATAGTGAAAAGGTCAATAAATAATTTTTCATGTCATCCTGAACTCGTTTCAGGATCTGTCAACCGTCAAAAATGTTCGAACATCTGCTCCCCAAAATCTAATGTTGAGGGTAGAAATCCCAACCTACATTAAATCTGCCTCTTGCCAAGCCCTCTCTGTTTTATCAACGTACTAATTTATCTATTTTCGTTTTTGTATCCAAAATTGTTAAGGGCATTTTGTTTTTTCCGCCAGTCCTTTTCTACCTTAACTTCCAAAGATAAAAAAACTTTTTTTTCAACAATTTTTTCTAATTCCAGACGAGCCTCTGTTCCTATTTTTTTCAACAAAGAACCGCCTTTCCCTATCAAAATTCCTTTTTGACTCTTTTGTTCACAAAATATTGTTGCGTATATTTTATCAATATCTTCCTGCTCAAAATAGTTTTCTACTTTCACCGCAACAGAATGAGGAATTTCGTCAGACGTATTAATAAGAATTTTTTCTCTTATAATTTCTTCAGTAACATCTCTCATAGTTTCTTCCGTTACGGTTTCTTCCGGATACAAAAGATCTCCTTTCGGAAGGGCTTTAAATATATTTTTAATTAAAGTATCAATATTCCTTCCGGTTTTTGCAGAAATCTTTACCACCGGATAATTTTTTTCAAATAAAGTTTTATAACTGAGAAGATTTTCATCAATTTTTCCGGATTTTTTAACTTTATCAACTTTATTCATAACAATAATAATCGGGATTTCGGTCTGTAACAAATGTTGCGCAATCCATTTGTCTCCTTTCCCGGCCGGTTCGGAGCCGTCAACAAGAAACAAAATAACATCAGCATCCGGCACTGCAACCTTAGCCTCATCAAGCAGAAATTCCCCAAGCTTGTTAAGCGGCTTGTGTACCCCCGGAGTGTCAACAAATACAATTTGTCCCTTCTCCGTTGTGTAAATTCCCTTGATTCTCTTTCTTGTTGTCTGTGCTTTATCCGTTGTAATAACTATTTTCTGCCCCAATATACAGTTGAGCAGTGTTGATTTGCCCACATTGGGGCGCCCGATTATCGCTGTAAAACCACTTTTCATATATATATCTTAACATAAAAGTATCTTTTTTTTAACATATTGGCAATTTTTTTTGTCTCAATGTATTATAATATATAGTGGGAAAATTTTGACAGGTTTAAAATGGTAAAAAAAATACATAAAATATCTATATGTATGCTGGCCGCAGTAAGTTTATTTTCCGGAGTCGTAATGGCTAATGATTTGAACCGGCTTGATATTCAAAAAAGCAGTTCGGCCTCTTCTACATTGAATGTGACAATTTACACAAGTGCCCCGTACGATGATAATGTTGCAGTTACTAAAAAGTCTGATAACAAGTATGTTATTTTAATGCCGAATGTTTCAAGTTCAAATATATCGGGCACTGATTTTTCTTCAATTAAAGATATTGTTTCGGATGTTGACATAAAAACAGTTGCAGATGGTGCTAACGGATATACAAAAGTTACATTAACTACAACAAAACCTGTTGCAATTACTACCACATCAAGAAAAAGTACCCCGCTTACGCCTGAGCAGAAAGCTTATAAAAATCTTATAGCCCAGTCAAGAGGTTATGGAAATGCTGCTGCTCGTGTTACTGAGGTTAAGCCTGCATCTGCTCCCGCTGTAAACAAAAAAGCTGCCCCCGCAAAACCAAAGGATCTGAAACAACAAGATCAGAAACCAAAAGAAGTAAAAGCTAAAGAGGTTAAACCATCAGCCGTAAAAACAGCAGCAGTAAAGGAAAAAGTTGATGATAAAAAGTTATCTTCTTTGAATGCTCCGGTTCCGGCTAAGGTTAAGGCAGATAACAAAAATACTGAAAAAAATGTTAATATAATTCAGCATAAAGTTGAAAATACTTTTTCAAAAGTAGAAAAAGATATTCTCTCTACTCCAAAAGATTCTTTTACTCTTGCTGATCTTAAAATTGAAAAAGATAAAAATGACCGGCAAGCTGCTGATAATTCTCAATTATCAGTTAATACAGAAGAAAGTTTTCTTCCGGAAACACTTCCTGCTGAAAGTAATGATTTGAAATCAAATATAAATGATAAAGGAACTCAGCCAAATATGTTTATAACAATAGTTTTATTACTTTGTTCAATGTTGGGATTAGGATACCTGTTTAAGCAGCTGAAAAATCAATTGCAAAGTGTTGTAGCTTTGAAAAAATCATTTAAGGAAAATTTATCTCAACAGCCTTTAAATATGGTTAAGAAAGATTATAGCGATATAACCGATAACAAAAACCTGAGCTGGAGGGAAAAATATCAACAGTATATTAATACGTCAATGCCTATTCAACCGGGCAAGTTGAAACATGTAGGCAATGGCGAATATCAGTTTGTAAATTCATCCGAACAAAATATTTCTGAGTTAAATAAATTGACATTCGGGTATTCGGACTCTTTAGATTCAAAAGCTCAGTCTGCTGTTCCTATGCCTAAGAAGGCTAATAAGCTTACATCTTATAACAGACCGGCTGCCAATATTTCACCAAAAGATGTCCCTCCTATCAAAAAGGTAAAAAATCAGGATTTAAAACCGCAAAAAGCTCCTAAGCTTGAAATTGTGGAAAAACCTGTTATTGACTTGGCAAACGAGTATAAGAAACTTGAAGATTCTTTGGAAAGAACTCTTCACAATTCTCCTTCAACAGAAAGACTTGATTTTAATGATGAAGAAGTATTTAAACAGCTTGAAGAAAACTTCAATAAAGCTCCGGGAAATAAAGAACCTGTAATTGTTCACAATGAAGATGACAAGATTTCCCAAACAGTTAGAAAATTACCTAAATTAAGAGCTTTTGCAAATAAAATTGCTCTGGAAGAAACAAAACGGAATTTACCGCTTCCTAAAAAGCGTTCGGAAATCTTAAAAGCCGGAAATCTTGAATCAAAACATGTTGATTTGGAAAAATCTGATCTTTATTCAAATCCAAGAAAGTTTGAAAATGCAAACTTAAGTTCAGCAGATTTAATTTCCGGCAGGAATAACAGACGGACAAAAATTTCGGTTACAAAACCGGTTGAAACATCAAGCGGTTATACAATGGCAACAATAGATGAATTTTTTGATGCGATGGATTCTTCAAGCAATGTTACGGCGCCTGCCTCTCTTGCAAGCCGAGTAGCGGACAGCCTTGGAAGAATGTCTTCTGAATTCGAAAAAATTAATCCTCAAACCGCGCATACTTCAGATCCTTTAGATGGAAAGAAAATCATGGCCGGTTATAATATCAATAAAACCAGCGGATTTTATATTGTTTCCGATGATCAGGGCCAATCATCTCTTATCGGAAAAATTAATAATAACATAACTATTCTGAAAGTATTTAACCACACTATTGATAATAAACTTCAGGTAAGAATGGATGATCCTAACGTTTATATGGTACGAGCCGGCGGCGAACGCTATCTTGTTGAGGTAAATAATAATAAGATGGGCGTATTGCTTGAATTATAATTTTTAATAGACAGAAAGAAGAGCTTGGGTGAAAAATAAGTTTTGTAAAATTCTTGCAATTTTCGGGCTGATATGCCTTTTGTGTGCATGTAATCCCAAAGAAAACCGTACAGTAATTCAATTTGCAAGCTGGGGTTCAAAATCCGAAATTGATATTATAAAACCCTTATTAGAAGATTTTGAAGAAGAAAATCCCGACATAAAGGTTGATTTTATGCATATTCCGCAGAATTATTTTCAAAAAATTCATCTGCTTTTTGCCTCGAATACGCCTCCGGATGTAATTTTTATTAATAATCTTTACCTTCCGGTATATGCAAATGCAGATGTTCTTGAACCGATTGGGGATAATGCGGACTGTTCTTTTTATGAGGAAAATGTTCTGAAATCCCTATCCTGGAATGGAAAACTTTATGCTGTTCCCCGGGATGTTTCTAATTTAGTAATTTTTTATAATAAAAATCTTTTTGACAAGGCGGGGTTAAGTTATCCGTCTGATAAATGGACTTTCCAAGAATTTTTGGAAATGGCTAAAAAACTTACTGTTGATGGTCGTTTCGGTGTAAGTTTTGAAGAGGATTCATTATTTTTTCTTCCATATTTGATGAGTGAGGGCGGAGGAATATTATCGGATGATTTGTCTAGGATAATTATTGACGAACTTCAATCTGTAAAGGGTTTAAAATTTTATGCTGATCTCAGGAAAAAATATCATGTTGCCCCAAAAGCTGAGGAAAGTGCAAGTGCAACTATGGCCCAAATGTTTTTGCAAGGAAAGATTGCAATGCATCTATCCGGCAGGTGGCTTGTGCCTAAATATCGTGAAGAGGCGGATTTTGACTGGGATATAGCTCCGTTCCCAAAGGGGGATAAAGGTAGTATCGTTCAATTGGATTCGTCAGGCTGGGCTGTTTCCAAAAATTCCAAGCATAAAAAGGAAGCATTTATGCTGGTAAACTATTTGTCGTCAAAACAGAGTATAGAAAAATTAACAAAAAGCGGTTTAATTGTTCCGGCAAGACAAGATGTTCAAAATTCTGAGTATTTTTTAGATAACAAAAAGCCTGAGCATGCTAAAGTGTTTCTTGATGTAATTAAAACTTCAAAACCGACTCCGGTGAATGTAAATTATCGTGCAGTTGTGGATGATTTAAATCAGAAATTTGAAAAACTTTTTAATTAATATTGTTACGGAATCTTAATATAGACTAAAATGTAACGAAATGTAAAAATTAATTTCAAAATGGCTCAAATCCGCTTATAATGCCTCATAGGATAGGATAGGATAGGATGGGATGGCGTATTATCAATTATTTTCGGAACGTGACGTTTATTTATATAGCGCGCAAAAATAAATGTTATTAAACACGATTTGAAAGGAGATAGTATGACATTGGAAGTAAACAAAGCAAACAATATTCAGCCGCAGCCGCAAGCACTATCCGCAAATAATTCGGTAAGAGCTGAGGCCGAATCCCCAAGTATATTTATGAATGGGAAACAGGAGGCTGTTGAGGTAAGAAACGATGAAGCAGCATTGGATGTTAATACGCCCGAAAAGACGGATCAAATGACCAGAAAAGAGGCAAAAGCCTGGATTAAAGAATATCGCGAACAACATCCGGGAACATCAAAAAAAGAAGCAAAGGCCGCTTTTGAGGCAGAATTTGGTTATAAAATGCCAAGCAGTAAGTTTGTTAAAATCTTGAGGAAAGCCTTGCTGCAGGGTAATTTTATAGGTTCTATTGTCTCTGTTGCCGGTGGCAAAGAACGTACAGAAAATTTTATTGATTATGGATATTTTAAAAAAGATGAAAATGTATAAAGAGTTTGAAATGTAAAGTAATAGAAAGGATTATTATGGATAACTTAAATATTAAATCAGGATTGTTTCAGGATAACGGAAAACGAATAAACCAAAATACCACCGGTTCACTTTCACGTACGGCAAAGGTTGAGACTATTTTTAACGACGATGGTTCTAAAACGGAAAGAGTGTATGACAGATCAGGAAAGCTTACAAAAGAATCTATCTTTAAAGATATAAACGGCGACGGGAAAGAAGATATTTACTCGGTAACGAATTTTTATGAAGAAGATCAAAGTTCTAACCCGGCAAATATAGCGAAAACATTTATTGATAAAGACGGCGATGGATATCATGATGTAGTTATTACCAAGACTTATGATAAAAACGGTCATTTAAAACACGAATCCCGTATAATTGCAGAAGATATTAATTCTGTAAAAAACCGGGAACATTTGGACTCTGAAGTCAAAAACAGAGAAATGGAAGCTCATCATTCAGGTTTTTATATTATGTAAAAATGCCTGCCCCGGCAAGTCTGTCGGGGCAGTTTCTTAATGATAAATAATCAAATTCTGTTAAGTAATGTAAAAGAAAAAACAGTTTTGGGCAATAACTTCTGATAAATCCCGTTTATATTTATAGAATATATCAAAGAGAGGTATAATTTTATGTACAATGGTGACGTCGGAGGAGTTTCCGGCGGAAATAATAATATTCATTGGAACCGTAATCTGGCAGAAAAATTGGATGCTGCTGATGGTAAAAAGGATGGGAAAATTAACGCCAGTGTCTGGAATAGTTTTTTAGATAAAGTTGGCAGCAGCGGGAACCGAATTAATAATTTTATTAATATTGATAATGCCTCTAAAAGTTTTAATTATTACGATACCAAAAAAGATTCCGGGAAAGTTCAGTGGGATAACTGGGAATCGATGTATAATGATTTTGTAAGTTCAAATGCCAAAACACAAGATTTAGATGGAACATCGAGCCGGCTAAAACCGGCTGCCCCTGCTCCTATAAAAGATCAGCCACCGGTTTACTATAGTGGCAGCGTGGCCTCCCAACAGCTTGAATCCGGCGACCCTGCTCCGCTAAAAGATCAACCACCGGTTTACTATAATGGCAGCGGGGCCTCCCAACAGCTTGAATCCGGTGACCCTGCCCCGCTAAAAGATCAGCCGCCGGTTTACTATAATGACCAAAGTAATGTCCGGGATAACCAGGAAAAAGATTTGTCTCAAACTTCAACCGGGCCTAAAGTAGAAGTACCTGACGACAATTCTAAAGTGCCTGAGAGTGTTGCTGCAAATCAAAATGAGCCATTGGAAAATGATCAGGATAAAACGGGGTCTAAAAAGCTTACCAGTGAAGATATCCAAAATTCAATCAAGAATCTTAAACCGGGTGAAAGTTATACCTATACAAATACAATATCCTCAAAATGGGGAAATGGCCCTTCCTATGAACAAAAGACTATAACCTGGCGCAGAGAAGCTGATTCGACTCTAACCAAAACTAATTTGGAGCCATCCTTTGACTCTAACGGCAGACGTTTTAGCATGTCCGTTTCTGAGCACTATTCGGCTGACGGGACAACTCTTCTTTCCCGCGATACCACAGCCTCTACACTCCGTTTTGCCAGAGAACTCAGGTCAACAGAAAATTATGAAAATGGAAAACCTGCAACTTTAACTACAAATTTAAGCAATATGGATAAGCAACTTAATAAACTAATCCTCCATTCTTCATATGATTCTGTAACAAGATTACTCAAATCGTTAAGTGAACAGCCGCTTAACCAGTCATCAAAATTTTCAACACAGGAATTTAAAGACTCAAATGGTAATTCCGCCGTAATATTTAAAGATAATAAATTCTTTAACGCAGATGGCAAAGAGATTTCCTTTGACAAGGCTCATAAGATTTTATCAAAACTCTATGATAACAATCAATTAGCATCCTTAGTCCAGAATTATAAATAGGCATGAAAAAACCGGTATTGGAATTTTCCATTACCGGTTTTAAATATATTATAGGGTGGTGATATAATTACATCATGCCGCCCATACCTCCCATTCCAGGCATAGCTGGAGCAGCGGATTTTTCTTCAGGAATATCAACAACAGCAGCTTCCGTTGTTAATAACATTGAACCTACAGAGGCCGCATTTACTAAAGCTGAACGGGTAACTTTAGCAGGGTCAACAATTCCTGCCTGGAACATGTCAACATATTTGTCATCCAACGCATCATACCCGTAAGCACTTTCATGAGAAAGAACAGTGTCAACAACAACATCTGCTTTAGCACCTGCATTACGTGCAATTGCTCTTAGAGGAACATCTAATGCTGATGTCAAAATTCTGAAACCAATTTTTTCATCATCAGAAGCAAACGTCATGTTTTGAAGTTGTTTTTCAAGTTCCTGCTGAACTCTAATTAAAGCAACACCGCCGCCTGGAACTATACCTTCTTCATTTGCAGCTCTTGTTGCATTTAAAGCATCTTCAATTCTTAATTTTCTTTCTTTAAGTTCAACCTCAGATGCTGCTCCTACTTCAATCACCGCAACACCGCCTGAAAGCTTAGCTACACGTTCTTGAAGTTTTTCTTTATCATATTCTGAATCAGAAGCTTCAATTTGACGTTTAATTAGCTTAATTCTATCTTGAACAGCAGTTTTGGTTTCATCGCCGACAACAATTGTTGTTTCGTCTTTTGTTACGGTAACACGTTTTGCTTTACCCATCATTTGGGTTGTAACATTTTCAAGTTTAATGCCAAGCTCTTCCGTGAACATTTCACCGCCGGTGAGGATGGCAATATCTTCAAGCATAGCTTTTCTTCTGTCACCAAAGCCGGGAGCCTTAACAGCAACAGCTCTTAATACTTTTCTCATAGTGTTAACAACTAATGTTGCAAGCGCTTCACCCTCAACATCTTCAGCAATCAATAATAAAGATCTTCCGTCACGGGCAACTTGTTCCAGTACCGGAACCAAGTCAGAGATCAGGTTAATTTTTTTATTTACACAAAGAACATAAGCATCTTCTAAAACAGCTTCCATTCTTTCCGCGTCAGTTACAAAGTAAGGTGATAAATAACCTTTATCAAACTGCATACCTTCAACAACTTTTAGATTAGTTCCGAACGATTTTGATTCTTCAACAGTAATAACGCCTTCTGCTCCGACTTTCTCCATAGCCTCTGCAATAAGCTCGCCGATTTCTTTGTTATTACCTGCAGAAATAGCTGCAACCTGAGCAATTTCTTCTTTAGTATTAACCGGTTTTGACATGTCTTTAACTTTTTTAACAGCCATATCAACCGCTTTATCAATACCACGTTTCATTGACATCGGATTAGCTCCTGCTGTCAGGTTTTTTAAGCCTTCTCTAACAATTGCCTGAGCTAAAACAGACGCTGTAGTTGTACCGTCACCGGCTACATCATTTGTCTTGGAGGACACCTCTTTTAACAATTGAGCTCCTGCGTTTTCTAAACCGTCTTTAAGTTCGATTTCTTTTGCAATTGTAACACCATCATTAACAATTTGAGGTGCTCCGAATTTCTTTTCTAATATAACATTTCTACCCTTAGGCCCAAGCGTAACTTTTACCGCATCGGCCACTGCATCTATACCTTTAAGAAGTGATTTTCTTGCTTCTTCATCAAAAACTATACGTTTTGCCATTTTTATTTCTCCCTATTACTTATTTTTGTTTTTATTGCCCTGGTTGCGTCCCAAAGCAGTCTGGTTTGTAAATTATTCTATTATAGCTAATGCATCTTTAACTGAAAGAATTTTATACTCAACACCGTCAATTTTTACATCAGTACCGGCATATTTTGCGTATAAAACAGTTTCACCGACTTTAACATCAAGCGGTTCACGATCGCCTTTTTCAGTAACTTTTCCAGGACCAACCGCAACTACTTCACCTTTTTGTGGTTTTTCTTTTGCACTGTCAGGGATAAATATCCCGCCTGAAGTTTGTTCTGTATCTTCAATAATTTTTACAACTATTCTGTCGCCTAATGGTTTTAACATGTCTTTTCTCCTTTATTTCTGTATCTGATTTCAAATTACATTTATATTTATATACCGTTTTTTTCGATTTAATTGATTTCTTAACGAAAAATTAAGATTTACATGCCTAAAATTTAAAATTTTAATAATGGAACAAAAAAATTTTTGTAATGTCTTAAAATTTATACCCCTACAAAGTGGTTAAAATTGAGTTGTGAGTGCTGTTTTGGACGGTATTAAGTTTTATTAAGGAAAATTTGTTAAGGTACTTGATTTTAATTTTTGTTTTAAATAAAATAAGTCATGTGCCTTGAGCACAATGAACTTTTAAAATAAATAGCAATAAATAATTAAATTATTATTTAGATTTTTAAAGTTTTATTTTATACGTGTCGTTAAGATACGTTTTATCCCGCCCCCTTCAGCATATATTGATGTGAGGATGCAAAATGAAGGGTTCTGATTAAAGGACTTAACTAGGGTGGATATGTCTGGAACATTGACAACAGAATAGCTGAAAACGAAGTGACAACATAAACTTGTTAATTCAAAAAAGGAATGATTCGGGAGTTAAGACGTAAGTTTTAACGAAAAAGAGCTAGAGACCGCACGA
>CALUYU010000032.1 GCA_944325075.1 Candidatus Gastranaerophilales bacterium | reverse complement strand
AGTAATGAAAATCTTTGAGCAACAACTTGTTCATCTTGTGTCGGCGTGCTGTCCCACTCTACCAAATTGGATGTGTCGAGTTTGAATACTTTAAAACCAATGTCTAAGGGCGGCTTTTGGGCTTGTGATGTATTCCCTTTTTTAGGGTTGATGTCCGTTAGGCGGAGAGATGAATTCTCATCATGTGGAGGGGTACCCGTTAGGGCGGGGTGGTTATATAACATCTCCATAACCCCATCCAAATTCTTCTTCACATCTATATCCAAAATATGAATAACAGTTAAACCAAGACTGTTTAAATATTTATCTCTAGTTTCATCATATTCTTGCTTGTCCGCATGGGAAGTACCGTCTATCTCTATAACGACATTTTCACTTGCACAGTAAAAATCTACGATATAATTTCCTATAATTTTTTGTCTGTCAAAATCTAAACCTTTAAACTGTTTATTTTTTATTTCATTCCATAACAATACTTCAGAAAGATTGCCGGCCTTTCTTAATTCTCGAGCACGCTCTTTTAAGGCAGGATTATATGGAAGTGATAAATAGTTTTTTGTGTTTCTTAAACCACCCCGGCCTTCAGCCACCCCTCCAAGGGAGGGGAATACTTGTCCCCGGCTTTCAGCCACCCCTCCAAGGGAGGGAAATTCTTGTCCCCGGCCTTCGGCCACCCCTCCAAAGGAGGGGAATTGTTGCAGAATTTTTTCTCCAGCCAGCCGGATACGTTTTTTGCCGATTTCACAAATATTTTTGTATCCTGCTTGAAAAGCTTCGGATTTTTCATCACAACGTTCCGGCAGCTGTACCATAATGAATTTTCTGTTGCCGCCATCCTCTGCATTTAACTGCATAACCGCATGGGCAGTTGTGGCCGACCCGCTGAAAAAGTCCAGAATAATTGCATTTTTATCATTATGAGTATATGCTTTTAACATTCTGATAATCAAATTAATGCTTTTGGGATTGTCAAAATATTTTCCTCCCATAAGCTTAATAAAATCTTTAGTAGCATTGGAGGTTAAAACGTCATTATCCCACCACGTTGTATCTGTTCTTCTGCTTGATTTGGCTTGAGATAGATAGTATTTCTGCTGTAGTGAATTTTCAGTCTTGACTATTAATCCGTTTTCATATTTTTGCTGCATTGTTTCTTTTGAAAAGCGCCAATACCCGCTTATGCCTAAAAATTCATAAAAAGGATTTCCTTTTTTTGCTCCGCCCGGGCCGTCAACGGGCATTAATTTATAATATCCGTTCTCATCTTTTAAATTAAATCCGTCTAATATCGGGTCAAGTCCAATTTGGTCACGTTGTTTGAAAATTTCTTCATAGCATTTTGCATAAAGTATAATATGATTGTGGTTATTGGAAATTATTTTATCATTTGAAACAGAAGCACGTGCTTTATGACAAATTTGCGCAATAAAATTTTCTTCACCCAAGATTTCATCACAAAGTTTTCTTAAGTTGTGTACTTCATTGTCATCAATAGAGATGAAAATAACGCCGTCATCTTTTAAAAGATTAGCCGCGAGCCTGAGTCTAGGGAACATCATATTAAGCCATTTGGTATGGAAGCGTCCCATAGTTTCAGGATTAGACTTTGTTGTCTGTTGCGTTACTTCTTTATACTTTGCCATTGGATCCGCAAAATCATCTTCATATACAAAGTCATTGCCTGTATTATACGGCGGATCAATATAAATCATCTTAACTTTTCTATAGTAAGAAGTTTGTAAGAGTTTAAGGACTTCAAGATTGTCACCTTCGATATACATATTTTTTGTGGTATCAAAATTAACACTCTCTTCCGGGCAAGGTCTTAAAGTACCATTTGAAGGCTTTCCTGCTATTTTGTAGCATTCGGCTTTACCTTTCCACTCGAATTTATATTTTTCGCAGTCATTGTCAATGTATTCTCCGCATAGGTTAAGTAGTTTATCAATTTCGAGTTTGCCTTCTGTAAAGCATTCGGGAAAAACATTTTTCAGCTTTTCTTTATTCATTTTTTCTATATTTAAACTTGTTGAATTTAAATGATTTATTTCTTCCATTTTTTCCATATTAATTTCCTGTGCCCGATAAAATTAATTAAACCATTTCAGAGGCTCTATATGAACTTCTTACAAGCGGATTAATCTGATAATACTTTATTCCGGTATTTTTGGCAAGATTTTGAAGTTCTTTAAATTCTTCAGGAGTATAATATTTTGCGACTTCAAGATGTTTTTTAGATGGCTGAATATATTGACCTATAGTAACAATGTCACAGCCTGCGTTTTTAAGATCATATAAAGTTTCTTCGATTTGTTTAATTGTTTCTCCAAGTCCGACCATTAAGCCGGATTTAGTTGTAATATTGCTGTTTTCTTTTATGTACTTAAGAACTTCTATTGAACGGTTGTAATTTCCCTGAGGCCTTGCTGTTTTGAATAGTTCTTTTACTGTCTCAATGTTGTGGTTAAAAACATCAGGGTTCGCCTTAATTATAATATTTAAACTATTAATGTCTCCTTTAAAATCGGGGGTAAGTATTTCTATTTTTGTATCTGGACAAAGTTTTCTGATTTCATAGATACATCCGGCAAAGTGTCCGGCTCCTCCGTCCGGCAGATCATCACGTGTTACGGAGGTTATTACGGCGTATTTTAGATTTAAATCCTTCACTGCTTTTGCAATATTAACCGGTTCTAACGGATCAAGAGGTGACGGTTTTTCGCAAGATATGTTGCAATAACGGCAGTTTCTCGTACAAACATTGCCCATTATAAGAAATGTTGCGGTATTTTTTGTGTAACATTCGTTTTTATTAGGGCATCTGGCGTTTTCACAAACAGTGTTCAGGCAGTGATTTTTTAAAATTTTTCTTACGTTTTTGGTTGTGTCCGTGTTTATTACCGGCCGTTTAAGATATTCCGGAAGTCTTTCTCTCATAAATATTCTCCTGATTTATTATAACTAATTCGGCCATTGCTTAGCTATAACGTTAATATTACTTTACAAACTGGCAATAATCAGTCTTGAATTTCGTTTAAATAATTAGTATAATGTAATTATAAAGGAGATTGTTATAAAATGAAAAAAATAGCAATTATATTAAGTATATTTTTATTTGCCCAGGCTGCATTTGCCGGCGGTACTGTTTTGTATATGAACCCGACAGGTGATTCATCATATAATGCACAGAGTGAAGTTTCTGAGGAAAATGCAGACGAAACCGGTAAAAAAACATATAAACAGAAAAAAATTCGCGTCGGGGCTCCAAAGAATGACCCTAATGCTTATTGGAATTACGGAAGTGTAAACTTTGGTTCCGGATTTTCATCTACCGGCGGAAGTGTAAAACGATATTAACGGGATTATTTAATGGAAAAAATATATGATATAGGTATTGTCGGCGGGGGACCTGCCGGCTATACGGCTGCATTACACGCAGCAGCAAGAGGGCTTAGTGTAATTTTGTTTGAAAAAGATTGTGTAGGGGGTGTTTGTCTGAATAAAGGCTGTATTCCTACCAAAACAATTTTACATAGTGCAGAACTTTTTGAAGAACTTAAATGTGGTGAAAGTATTGGAATATTTACCTCTGATTTAACCGTTGATTTTGCAAAAGTAATTGAACATAAAAATCAGGTTGTTTTAAAATTACGGAAATCATTGGAATTAATGCTTAAAAACCGCAAGGTCACAATAGTAAATTCTAAGGCAAAAATTTTGGACTCCGGAACAATAGAGGCTGACGGAAAAAGGTATGAATGCTCAAAAATAATTGCAGCAGTCGGTTCGGAGCCGGGTAAGCTGTGTGGAATTGAATTTGATCATAAATCAATCCTGAGTTCCGATGATGTTTTAAATCGGACAACTTTACCGAAAAGTATTGTTATTATTGGTTCAGGTGCTATCGGTACAGAATGGGCCCGTATTTTTTCGGCATTTGGTTCGGAGGTATTTGTTGTGGAATCAGCTGATTGTCTGCTGCCGGCTGCTGATTTTGAAGTTTCCAAACGGCTTGAGCGAATTTTTAAATCCAAAAAAATTAAAGTTTATAAAGGTACGAAAGTTAGTAATATAGAAGTTAACGGGTCTTGCAAGGTTTATCTTGAAAACGGTGAAGTCATTGAGACAGAAAAGGTTCTGGCTGCTGTCGGACGCAAGCCTTGTGATACTGAAAAAATTGAAGGCGTTTCGTATATAGGTGATGCATGTGGTGAAATTCAACTTGCTCATTTTGCAATAAAGCAGGCAATTTCAGAGATTGACGGAATATTTTTTGATAAAAAACTTGTTCCTTCTGTAATATACGGGAACCCTGAAATTGCTTGGGTGGGAAAACGAGAGCAGGATTTGGAGGATGGCACTTATAAAAAATCTTTGCTTTTAATTTCCGCGCTTGGGAAATCCCAGTGTGATAATTCTGTTGACGGTTTTATAAAACTATTGTCACAAGACGGGAAAATTGTCGGAGCGCATATTATTTCAAAAGAGGCGTCTTCACTTATTCATCAGGTTTTGATTGCTATGCAAAATAATATCGGGGTTGAAAAACTTAAGGAAGTTTGCTTTGCACATCCGACTTATTCTGAGGGGATTTTTGAGGCCTTATTTAATCTTTAATTTCCCATTCACAGTTTATATAACACAAATCCTCCCGGGTATTATTATTTTTTAAGAGGTGGAGTGTTTTTGTATTATCAACAATTTGAACCTTTGAGATTAATGTTTCTCGGTATTTTATTTCTTTTTTAAATACAATTTCAAGGGATTTGAGTTTATGTTTTGTCTTAAAATCAAAACTCAGCGGCTCCATTGCCCAGATTATATAATTACTGTTATTTGCGTGTAGGTTTACATCTATGTCATTATATCTTACTTCAAATTCTTTTTGTAATTCTGTTTCCTGAGGGAGTTGAATTTTAGAGAATTGCAGATCATCGTCCCTCTGTATGTATTTTTGCATGTATGGATTATTATTTATGACTTTTTCTATGCTTAGCAGAGATTTATGTTCCATATCAAAAAGTGCCCATGCACTTGCGGCTTTCCCAAGAAAAGTTTTTCCGCTGTACAATTCAAAGTCGCGGTATGCAAATAATTTATTAAATCCCCTTGGTTCGGTAAGTAATGTTAATTCGTTGACACCAATGGGATATTCTTCAAATTCTATTCTGTATTTCAACAAAAACCACATCAGATTTTTAGGATTTATGTAAGAGTATCCAAATCCTAATTTTTCAGCATTATCACTTGCCAAATCCTGCAAATAGTTTAATAGTGCGCAGGGCTTAAGACTTTTATCAAAATTCATTTCCGAATATTTTACAAAAATATTCTCTCTAAATCCGTTTTTAATCATTTTACTCTCTATAATACTATTATACTATAAACTATAATTATAGTTAATATTGCTCCTTGACAATAAAAGTTTGAGCATAATATAATTATTGTTGCAAAAACAACACATAAAAATTATTTAATATATATTTATTCCATAAGACTAAGGGGAGAAAAATGAAGAAAATCATAATTATAATAATATCTGTTATAATTGCGGCAATAGCTTTCAGATATGGAATTTCAGTATATAATAATATTAAGACATCGAAAGCAATGAAAAATAAAAAAGCCCCTCAGGTTTCGGTTGATATTGTCAAAGATGCAGATATCATCAGAAGTTTTGAGGCTCCGGGCAGGGTTACATCAAAATATCGTGTTGATGTTTTAGCTCGTATTTCAGGATATTTGCAAAAAAGTTATTTTAAAGAAGGTGACTTTGTAAAAGCCGGACAGACTCTGTTTCTGATAGAACCGGCTGAATTTTCTAATGCTGCTGATGTTGCAAAAGCTGATGTGGAAAATCTAAAAGCTCAGCTTACTTATGCAGAAAAACAGCTTGCCAGAGCAAGAGAGCTTGTTAAAAAGGATTATATCGCAAAATCTCAATATGATAACCTTTTGTCTCAGCGTGATTCACTAAAAGCACAGCTTGCCTCGGCTCAGGCAAGATATAGTGATAGTAACAGAAGTCTTGGATATACACACGTTAAATCTCCGGTGGACGGCCGTGTCGGTATAATAAGTGTTACTCTTGGAAACTACGTAACTCCTACTTCCGGGGCTTTAACGACCATTAACAGTATGGATCCGATTTATGTTACATTCCCTTTGGATTCTGCGGATTTTGCCACCTTATCCAACGCTGATCAGTCAAATAACAAAAACAGAAAAACAGAAATTTATTTCTCAAACGGACAAAAGTATGCTTACGACGGGGTTCAGGATTTTCATGATAACAAGATTGATCAATCAACCGGTACAGTTACAATGCGTGCTACATTCAAAAACCCTAATAACCAGTTGCTTCACGGGGAATTCGTAACCGTTAAACTATTCTCAAATAATCCTGTAAAAACTCCGATAGTTCCTCTGACTGCTGTTCAGGAAAATCAGGCTGGCAAATATGTGTATAAAATTGATGAGAATGATCTTCCTCAGCTTGTTTATATTAAGGTCAACGGGCAATACGGTGAAAACTGGATTATTAAAGAAGGAGTAAAGGCCGGGGATCGCATTGTTGTTGATGGAATACAAAAGGTTACTCCTAACCAGCCGGTAACTATTAAAATGGTTGATTCAGAACAAACAAAATAAATTACTTTTAATAACTAACTTAACCACCCCAAGCTATAAAAAGGAAAATAAATTTATGAGCGAACAAAAACAAGGTAACTTATTTATAAAACGTCCCAAGCTGGCGATTGTAATTTCTCTTGTAATTATGCTTGCCGGTATGCTTCTAATGACACAGCTTCCGCTTGAAGAATATCCTTCAATTACGCCACCTCAGGTTGTTGTTAGTGCAACTTATGCAGGAGCGAGTTCCGATGTTGTTGAATCGACTATTGCGGCCCCTGTAGAGGCACAGTTGAATGGTGTTGAAGATATGATTTATATGTCTTCTACATCCCAAAACGGAAGTTATAAGTTAACTTTGTACTTTAATATCGGATCAGATCCTGATATGGCCGTTGTAAACGTTCAAAACCAGCTTCAGCTTGTAACTCCGCGTTTGCCTGAAGAAGTTAGAAGATACGGTTTGTCTGTTAAAAAATCCACAGGCGGCCCGGGTATTCTGCTGATTTCTATAAATTCCCCATCCGGGACTTATGATTCTCTTTATATTGCAAACTATGCCTCAATATATATCAAAGATGAAATTGCTCGTATCAAAGGTGTTGGTACAGTTTCTGTATTTGGATCATCAGATTATTCAATGAGAGTTTGGCTTGATGCTTCAAAAATGGCAAACCTTGGAGTTTCTGTGAGTGAGGTTAGTACTGCAATTCAATCCCAAAACACCCAGACACCTGCCGGGGATTTGGGTGTTGAACCTATGGTTAATAAGCAGTTGATTAAATTAACTCTTAGAACCAAAGGGCGTTTACAAACTCCTGAAGAGTTTGAAGATATTATTATACGTTCCAAGCCGGACGGATCACAGATTAAACTTAAGGATATTGCACGAGTTGAACTTGGTGCGGAAAGTTACTCTTATTTTTCAAGAATAGGCGGAAAAAATTCTGCAATCATATCTGTTTCCCAATTGCCGGAGGCGAATGCTATTGATCTTTCCAATAAAATTCAGGCTAAAATGGCTGAATTAAGTAAAAGTTTTCCTCAGGGAATTGAATACAAAATTCAGCACGATGAAACTGAGTTTGTGCGTGAATCTATTAAGGAAGTTATAAGTGCAATAGCCTTGGCTGTTCTTCTTGTAGGTGTCGTAACATACTTATTCTTAGGAACTGCGCGTGCAGCTTTTATTCCTATTTGTGCAATTCCGGTTTCACTTATTGGTGTGTTTATTTTTATGAATATTTTAGGTTTTTCAGTAAACCTTCTTATTCTGTTTGGATTGGTTCTGGCAGTAGGTCTGGTTGTTGACGATGCAATTGTTGTCTTGGAAAATACCCAGCGCCATATTCAGGAGGGGAAAGATCCTAAAGAAGCAACAGAAATTACCATGATAGAAGTATTCGGAGCGGTACTAGCAACTTCTCTGGTATTGATGGCTGTATTTGTTCCGGTATCATTTATGGCGGGGATTACCGGCCAGATGTTCAGGCAGTTTGCACTCTGTATTGCCTCTGCAATCGGCTTATCAACAGTTGTTGCGCTGACTCTTTCTCCGGCACTTTGTACTTTGATTTTAAAATCAGGTGAGGAAAAAGCTGACTTTGCCTTTATCCAGAAATTTGATGATTGGTTTAATAACTTGCGTGACAAGTATCTTGAAGGCGCAAAGGTATTTATTAATTCTCCTAAACTTACAATTGTTACTTTTTTAATTATAATCGGATTTATTATTGGTATGTTTAAAATCATACCAACCGGTTTCCTTCCGACAGAAGATAAAGGGTCTATTTTTACGCAAATCCAGCTGCCTGACGGATCATCCGCCTCCCGTACCGATGTTGTTGCTAAGGAAGTGGAGGAAAGACTCCTTAAAATTCCGGGCGTAAAAAATACAATTACAATGGTAGGATTTTCGGGTGAAAATACGGCCTTTATTGTATCTGAACTTGACGATTGGTCAAAGCGTAAGAAGAAGGATTTGCAGATGCAAAGTATATTGGCTAAAATACAGAAAGATTTTGCAAACTATCCATCTGCTACTGTTGCATCATTTGCACCTCCTTCAATATCCGGTTTGGGTATGTTTGGCGGTTTTGAGTATCAGCTGCTTGATAAAGGAAACAGAACTCCTCAGGAATTATATGATGAAGCTGTCAAATTAATGGCTGAAGCTAATAAAGATGCAGCATTTTCTATGGTTTATACATCATATACTGCTAATTTGCCTCAATTGATGATCGACGTGGATGCGTCAAAAGCTATGGCCCAGGGAGTTCAAATTTCCGAGGTATATAATGCACTTGCGGCATATTTCGGTAAAACTTACATAAATGACTTTAACAAATACGGGCGTGTTTATCGTGTATATTTGCAGGCTGATGCCCCATATAGGGAAAAAATGGCGGATTTGGATAAAATATATGTAAAAAATACATATGGAACAATGGTTCCGTTGTCTGCTGTAGTTAATGTGAAGTCAATAGTAGGGCCTTACAGTTTGACACGATTTAACATGTATCCTGCAATTACAATTAACGGGATGGCAAGAACCGGTGTAAGTTCCGGTCAGGCTATGGCAAGGATGGCCGAAATTTCCGATAAAGTTTTACCAAAAGATATGGGGTATGCTTGGTCAGGAAGTGCACTTCAGGAACAGGAATCCAGCGGACAAATAGGGCCTATTCTTGCAATGTCATTGGTTTTTGTATATTTATTCCTTGTAGCGTTGTATGAAAGCTGGATGCTGCCGGTTGCTGTATTGTTAATTTCTCCGGTTGCATTGGTCGGCGCGTTGTTTTTCCAATATGTTTCGGGGTATTCCCTTGATATATATGCTCAAATAGGTCTTGTTATGTTGATTGGTTTGAGTACAAAACAGGCAATTTTGATTATAGAATTTGCTAAAGATGCTCACGAGGACGGACTTCCTATTAAAGAGGCAGCTGTTCAGGCCGCTAAATTAAGATTTAGAGCTGTTATGATGACAAATATAGCATTTATTTTAGGATTGTTACCGCTTGTGTTTGCCTCCGGAGCAGGAGCGGCCAGCCGAAATTCTGTTGGTATGACTGTATTTGGCGGGATGATGGCCGTTGCTTTTGTCGGTACTTTCCTTGTCCCGGCGTTTTACGTCTTGATTGAAGAGTTTAAGTCTTTTACGGCACGTAACTTTGGCAAAAAAAAGGATAAGTAATTAATATGTTAAAAAAGATTCTTATTATAACTTTAATATTTGGATTTATAAATAACCCTGTATTTGCAAAAGAAAAACAAAATATAGGGAATAAAATAAATGAAAAGGAATATCCTCCGGCCGAAAAGGTTTTGCCGCAAAAAATAGAGGATAATGAGAAACCTTTAACAATATCAGGATCTGTTGAAAAGAATGTTGATATGACACTGGACAAGTGTTTGGAAATTGCACTTGGAAACAATCCTCAAATTAATGCGGCATTTCAGGATATTCTGGCGTCTGATGCAAGAATTAAGCAGGTATGGTCAAATTATTTTCCGCAAATAAGCTGGCAGACCGGTTATACAAGAATCCGTCAATTGCAGTTGTCCGATGTTTTTGGAAGGAATTTGACATTTAATTATTATATTCTTGGTCAGGTAACGCTTCAGCAAATGCTTTACGATTTTGGGGTTACTCAAAATCAGGCTACAATCCAGAGGTTGGATTATGAAGGATATAAGGCCAGCTTAACCGGTGTAATTAATGATATAATTTACCAGACAAAAGACGCTTATTATAACCTGCTTTTGGCAAAAGAAAATCTCCGGGTTGCGGAAGATACTGTTCATAAGTATGAGCTGTTTTATAACCAGGCAAAAGCTTTTTACAAAATCGGCATGAACCCGAAAGTAGATGTTACAATTGCAGAATCTAATCTGTCTAATTCCAAGTTGCAGCTTATTCAGGCGGAAAATGCAGTTAATCTTGCAATTGCAAAGCTGAATAATGTAATGGGGGTTCCTTTTATTGACAAGTATAATGTGCAGGAGCGTTTAAACTTTGTACCTGTTGATATTACTCTGAACAAGGCAGTGGATATTGCAAGAGAGTCCAGACCGGAACTTAAGCTTGCGGAGATTAAGGTTGAAAGCGCTAAGCAGACAGTTAAGCTGGTTAAAAAGTCATATTTTCCGACAATATCAATTGAAGGCCAGTATCAACGAGGCGGCCGAACCTGGAATAACAACTACGGTTATAACCTCGGCGGATATTTAAACTTCCCGACAATTAACGGAATGCTGATAAGAAACGAAATTAAAGAAGCAAAGTATTTATACGATAAAGAACTTGCAAATGCCCAAAATACTCAAAATTCCATCTACCTCGAAATTCAAAATGCATATTTAACTCTCAACGAAAAGAAATCACAAATTCCGGTATCAATTTTGCAGGTGAAACAAGCAAAAGAAAATTACGAACTTTCATACGGGCGCTACCGCGTAGGCGAGGCAAGTCCTATAGAATTGCGTGAAGCCCAGGTTACATATCAGCAGGCTCAATTGTCCTATTATAATACTCTTTACGCCTATAATTCCGCAAAAGCCGCGCTTGAAAAAGCTATCGGTAAAAACCTCATAAATGAAGAAGAAGTTGTTGAACTAAAGAAAAGTTAGAATTTAAAAATCTCTTACAGCCAAAACACTTATTATAGATGATTTACACCAAGTTTGGTCTATTTTCTTTACTGAGCTGTGTACAATTCTAAATCCGTTAATTTCAAGCAGTTTATTTATACTATATGGTGTGAAAAAATTAATATGTTCTGATATAATTCTACAATTTGCTGATTTCATTTTCAGATAATATTTAAGAATATTGACCCAGCTGAAATACCTGTTGAATAAAAAATGCAAATTTGTTAGAATATCTCTTTTATCTAAATCATAAGGTAATTCTATATATAAATAATTGTTTTTTTGCATAAGTGACTTTATTTGTGTTACGACTTTCATAGGATCTGATACGTGTTCCAAAACGTTGCAACACATTATAAGGTCATAATTTTTTTTCGTTTCAAAAGGGTTTATCAGAGAAACACCTTCTGCAAGAGGAGCGTGTGAGATCTCATACACATACTTTTCCGGTATTATTTGTGGAATGAATTGTCCTTTATCGCCGCCATAATCTAAGACAGTTTTTATACTTTTTATTCCGCCGGTTACATTTTTATCCAAAATTTCTATAAGATTTTTCAACCGATTTTTTATTTCGGTATCATTTTTACCTATAAGCTCATTTATTTCAGGAGTATACCATGGATCTGCCTTTTGCCGCTGTTGTTGATAAAGTTCATTACGGTATCCGTTATAGAGTTTCTCCATCTCCTCGTCTGAAAATCTATAGCTTGAATATTCATATCCGCAATTCGGGCAGCTTATTAATCCGGTAGAAATATTTTTCCCGTTGAAAACCCGCTCAATTATAAAATCAGAAAATATGGCTTTTTTAATTTTGATATCAGAACAACCACATATTACGCATACGGGGAGGGGGGGTAGGGCTAACCCCTTCTGTGGTAAGGCATTCCCGGCTGTTAATGATGAATCATATTGCATTTTGCCCTCTGTTAATATTTTTAGCTGTTCGATTTTTTCTTCACTGTCGCTTTCAAAATATATTCTAAGCAGCGGTTCTGTTCCGCTCGGACGTATTAATATCCAGCTTGTTTTATCATCCAGATATAATTTTACCCCGTCTTTGCAGTCGGTTTTCAGAATTTTGTATCCGCCGATTTCAGTTAGTTGTTTATATTTGTCAATAATCCGCTTAACTTCATTTACGTCATTAAGTCGCTTATCAATCCGGTCATTATAAAATTTACAGCCTGCAAGATTAAATAAATCTTTTTGAAGTTCAACCAAGGATTTATTCTCATAAGCCATTGCCTCTAAAACCAAAAGGTTAGCAAGCAGTCCGTCTTTTTCCGGAATATGCCCCTGAATACTTAGTCCTCCGCTTTCTTCTCCGCCTATAACCGGATTATATTTTCTCATTGCCTCTCCAACGTGTTTAAATCCTACTGCTGTTTCAATTATTTCAGTTCCTGTTTTTTCGGCAATTTTGTCTAACAGCAGGCTTGCGCCGACAGTTTTCACAATAGGCCCTCTAAGCCCTTTATTTTTTGTTAAATGCAAAAGAAGAATTGCGATAATTTCGTTAGGAGATACATATTCACCGTTTTCGTTAATTACACCAAACCTGTCAGCATCACCGTCGTTAGCAAGACCTATTGCGTTGTTTCTGGTTTTGACAAGTTCAATCAGATCTTTTAGATATTTCGGCTTTGGATCCGGCATTGAACCGCCAAAGTTCGTGTCGTGATACATATTTATGCTTTCAAACTTTATACCGTGATCGTCAAGTATTTTGTCAAAATATCCTATGCTTGCTGAATAAAAACCATCAAAGATAATTGTGGTGTTTTTTAAATTTTTAATTTTTTCAAAATTAATTAACGCTTCTAAGTGTCTGCTGTAATCAGGTAGAAAATCTTCTTCTGTAATAGAACCTTTTCTGAGAGATTTAATTTCGCAGCCTAAATTTTTTACGATTTCATCTGTAATTTCGCTTGTTGCCGGGCCTGCGTAGTCAGGAATAAATTTGATTCCGAGATATTCGGGCGGGTTGTGTGAGGCTGTAAACATCATTGCGCATGCGTTATGTAATTTCGTCTGATATGCAATGACCGGAGTCGGCACAATGTGTTTGCTGTATAATACATTAAACCCGGTTTGTTCAAGAATTTTGGCACTCTGTAAGGAAAAAGTTCCGGCCATATTCCGCGGGTCGTAACCGATTATAATGGGTTTATCAATCCCGAAATTATCTAAAACATATTTGGCTATAGCCTTAGTTACAATTTCGACATTCGATTCATTAAAATCTTTGCCTGTTACAGCTCTCCAGCCGTCTGTTCCGAACTTAATTCCATCCATAGTTTGCCCTCTTTTTTCATTTTTAGTATAATTATATATGAAATAGGGAGTTAAGTAAATGTTAAATTTTGATAATGTCTCAAGAATAGCATATCTTGGCCCGAATGCTTCTTTTTCTGAAATGGCAAAGGACTTATTTTGTAATAAGTACCAAATAAAAGCATATCCGTCTCCTATGACAACGATTAAGCAGGTGATTGAATTTGTTCAGAATACACCTGATACTTTGGGAGTTTTACCAGTTGAAAATTCTATTGAAGGAACCGTGAGAGAATCGTTGGATAACCTTATGTCGTGCAGCAATCCTAATATAAAAATTCTTTCAGAGATTGTTATGCCCATAAGACATTGTCTTTTGTCAAGGACAACTGAGTTTTACAGTATTACCGGCGTAATTTCCCATCCGCAGGCTCTGGCCCAGTGTCAGGAATTTATCCATAATGAGCTTCCGCGAAACCTTAATATTATTGAGGCAACAAGTACTGCCGAGGCTGCACGGAGTCTTGCAAATTACAACCTTACATACGCGGCCATAGGCAGCGAAAAAACTGCCGAAGTTTATAATCTGAATATTCTTAGAGAAAATATTAATGATGATAAATCAAACCGTACAAGTTTTATTTTAATAGGTGATTTTGAAACTGAATTTACCGGGCGTGACAAAACAACAATTATGTTTACAACAGCAAACAAGCCCGGAGCTCTTATGGATATTTTGAATATATTTTATCAAAATAATATTAATCTTTCCTATATTTCTTCCCGTCCGTCAAAACAGGAATTCGGAGATTATATTTTTATAGTAAGTTTTGATGGGCATATAAGCAAAAGAAAAATCTTTGATACCGTTTCACAAGTAAAAGAAAAGGCAACATATATGAAATTTATGGGATCTTATGAAAAATAGATTAAACTTAAATTCCCAATAATTTTTTTATGAAATCTACTACTAACTTAAAAAACGAAACCTGGTTATCTACATAATTGAAATCTTTTTCAGAGGTGAAAATATCTTCTTCTTTTTTGCCAAAGATACTTTCATCAAATTTGTTATACTTTTTATCTTTGGGCCCTTCCCGGTTTTGCTGCATATACCCGAGATTACCGCCGCCTCCGTCGTTATTCATACTCGCGGCTTCCCTAACCATAGGCTTAACACTTAATACGTTAAAATCAAAGTCACTCATATTTGTTTTCCTTTAATTGTTTCCCTATATATATAAAGTATTTTTTATAAAGAAATATTACAAAATAAAGGCTTTTTTTACAAAACTTAACGTTTCATTTAAATGATTTGTTAGACACGGGGAAAAAATTTTTTTCTTAATATTTATATTATAATATCGAATTACATTCGTTATTTGCGCTTGTTATGCAATAATTTTGTTTTTTCATAAATAAACGGCTAGACTTAGATTTATGGATATTCACAAAGAACTGAAAATCTTAGTTATAAAAGAAGGAACATCAATGCGAAAGATTGTTCGTCAAAATCGTTCAAAGGGGCTTGATATTCCTAATGAAAGTACTTTGTCCGCAGAACTTATAAGAAAAAGAGTCAGATTTTCAACAATTCAGGATATTTTAAGTGTCTTAGGATATGAACTTGTTATTCGTAAAAAAGATAAATAATCTATGAATTTTTTATGAAAACAACAGACTGACATTTAAACCCAATTTCGAGCAAATCTCTTTTTCTCAGGGATTTAGTGATGTCTAATCCTTCATTGTTGTTATTTTTTATCAGATAAATTTTCATAATATGGTTTTCCGAATCAAATTCGATATCTATATCTTTGATAAGTGTTTTGTGTTCAACATCAAGCCCGTCGGCAAATTTAAGTATTCCTGCAAGTCTTTTAATTATTTTGCGATCGTTTTTAGAAAAACTTCCATATAATTCATGTCTGTTTTTATCCGGCAAGTTGCCTCTGTGATATCTGGCAATACAGGCAATCATTTTTACTTCTTTATCTGTAAAACCTTTAACTCCTTCTTTCAAAATAATATCTCTGGAATGTTTATTATGTGATTTTGCTGCAACGGCATATCCGATATCATGTAAAATTGCAGCGGCTTCCAGAATTTCAAGTTCACGCTCGGGCATTTCTTTGACAGAAGTATTTATCTTATCAAAAAGCATTGAACAAAGTCTTTTTACCTCATATGGATGAGGCGGCTTTTTATTAAAATATTTAAGTAAAATTTCTTCAGCAGTAAGTTCCATAATAATATCTATATAATTCTAGCAGAAATTTAAAAACACTGCAATTTTTATGTTAAAATATTATAGAGTTGTTTCATTAATTATATTTTGAGAGGGAGAGCATGATCGAAAATTTTTCGGATGGTTTGGGAAATATAAATCAGTTTGATATTCCTGATGAGCTTTTAGATCAAATTCAGAAGAATATTGAAGAGATAATATCAAATTTTCCGGTTCCTGAAGATAATAAACTTGATGTTATAAGGAAAATAAATTTTATGTACTCCCAAACCCGTCATCTTTCTCTTACTGATCCTTTGACCGGATTATATAACCGCAGGCATTTGGATAATTGTATTGAAAGAGAGTTTTTACGCAGCAAACGTTATGGTTCGGACCTAAGTATTGCGATTATTGATATCGACTTTTTCAAAAAAATTAATGATTCATACGGGCATATGTGCGGGGATTTTATTTTGAGAGAGGTCGCGTATATTATATTGGAAAATTTCAGGAAAACAGATATTGTTTTTAGATATGGGGGAGAAGAGTTTGTTGTAATTCTCACAGAGACAAATGCGGAAAATGCTTTTGTTCCTCTTGAACGCTTACGAAAATCAATCGAGAATTATAAATTTAAATATAACGGGATTTTAATAAGCCTTACGGTTAGTATCGGCATATCGTCAAATAATACGGAAACAGCAGATATATTTTTGGATAACGCCGATAAAGCATTATATAAGGCTAAAGAGAATGGAAGAAATCAATCAGTAATTTTCCATGATATAAAATAATTTTTCTTGGATACCCAATCGGGTGATAGTTTTTTGTAAAAAAAGGTAGTATTATTTTAAAGCGATAGGAACTTAATATAAGGTTAAGAATTATGGCTGAGAAAAATATTACTGTATATATGGTTGAGGATTATCCTCTAACACGAACTGCTTACAAGAAGTATTTTGAATACGTCAAAAACATAGATCTTATTGGTATTTTTGAAAGTGCTGAAGAATGCATTGAACAAATGGAAGTCAGACAGGCCGATGTAATTATTATGGATATTGGTCTTCCGTGGATGAATGGTTTGGAAGCAACCAGAATTATTAAAGGAAAGTACCCCAAAACAAAAATATTAGTTCTTACCTCACATGAACGTTATACAGAAGTTCATGCTGCACTTGCGTCCGGAGCCGCTGCTTATGCTTTAAAAGATATAACATTAGAAGAAGTAGTTAATGTTATTAAAAGTATATACAAAGGTGCCGGCTGGTTCGACCCTAAAATTCTTGATATCGTTCTGGATATTTTTCCAAAACCCGTTTCGATGGATCTGGATAATTTGTATATTGATAAAACAAAATCTTCAGGTTTAACCGATAAAGAGATAAAGGTTTTGAAACTTATAGCAGAAGGAAAATCTAATATAGAAATCGGGAAAGCATTAGGTATAAGTCCAAATACTGCAAAGTCTCATGTTGCAAAAGTTTTTGAAAAGCTTGAAGTTGATGACCGGGTGCAAGCTGCCGTAAAAGCTGTAAAAAATGATTTGTTCTAGGTATTAAGTAAAAATAAATCGGTATATTAATATGGATAAAAAAATATTTGCTACTTTAATATTTTTTATATTTGGCTCTCTGTTTTTAGTTTGTCACAATTTTAATTATAACAGAGAAATTACAATTTATGATATATGCTTGCTGGGTTCATCTATTATTTTCCCGGGAATATATCTAAAACTTATGGAAGAAAACAGAGATCTAAAATACTTAATAACGCTTTTGCAGTCTGAAGTTAAACGTTATAAAACAAATTTAGATTTGAACAAGGATAATTTAATGCTAAAGAGACAGCGTGAGCGCTTTATTGCAACTTTAAATCATGATTTAAAAACCCCGGCTATTGCTCAGGTAAGATCGTTGGATTTAATCTTAAACGGTAATTTTGGGAAATTAATGACCGAGCAATATAATATGATTAAATTAACCAAAGAATCTTGCCAAAATATGCTTGATATAATTGTTACTGTTCTTGATAATTATAAATTTGAAAACAATCAGATCCATTTATGTGAACATAATATAGATTTAATAGAATTGATTGAAAATTGTTGTGTAGAGTTAAAAGATATTTTTGCATCAAAGAGTTTAAGTGTAAAAATTTTTCCGTCAAACAATCTATATAAAATACCCGGAGATGTTATTCTGCTTGGCCGGGCAGTGCGTAATATAATCGAAAACAGTGTAAGCTATGCATATGAGAATTCAGACTTTATAATAAAAATCCATAACATTGGGATGAATACTTGTATTTCTATTGTGAATGAAGGTATTCCGCTGCCTGAAGATACTATAAACAGATTGTTTGATCCATATGAGTGTAATTCTTCAATGTATAATAAAATCGGGTTCGGGATAAAATTGTATCTTGCACAACAGATTATTCAGGCGCATAACGGCGGAATAATTGCAAAAAATGAGCTTAGCGGCGGAACTGTATTTGATATTATTTTGCCGGTATCTGCAACAAAACATTCTGTCATTAATTTTACAGAATCCGGCATGTTTGCCGAAAATATTTCTGCCTGAGTGTAACAGTTTTGCAAAAAAACTCTGTTTGTGCTATTATATCAGTAAAGAATAGTATTAGGGGAGAAATAAATGTCAGACAGAATACAAGAAACAACGCCGGAAATCTCACAGGTTGCCGAAAAAGTTGAGAATGAACATATAGAAGTTGTTGAACTACCGGATAATGATGAAGCGATTGAAACTAAAGTTTCCCAATCATATAGCGCTGATAATATTCGTGTTCTGGAAGGGCTGGAAGCTGTAAGAATGAGACCGGGTATGTATATTGGTTCTACCTCCCAGCGCGGGCTCCATCATTGTATATATGAAATTGTTGACAACTCAATAGACGAATCCCTTGCCGGTTTCTGTACTGATATCCATGTTACTATTCATAAAGATAACAGTGTTACTGTTGAAGATAACGGCCGCGGTATTCCGGTTGATATAAAAGCTGACAGCGGCAAATCTGCTCTGGAAATTGTTCATACTGTTTTGCATGCGGGAGGAAAATTCGGAGACGGCGGATATAAAGTTTCCGGCGGTCTTCACGGTGTAGGCGCATCTGTTGTTAATGCTCTTTCAGAAAAATATATTGTAGAAGTTTCCCGCCAGGGGTATGTTTGGAAGCAGGAATACATGCGCGGAGAACCTATGACTCCGGTTGAGAAAGTTGCCCAAACTGATAAAACAGGTACAAAGACGACTTTTTGGCCTGATCCTGAAATATTTACGGAAACAACAGTTATCGATTGTGACGTTATTGCTAACCGTTTAAGAGAAATGGCCTTTTTGAATAAAGGATTGAAAATAATTTTTCATGTTGATGAGACAGGTGAAGAAGAAGTTTTCCATTACGCAGGCGGTATTGGAAGTTATGTTGAATTTTTGAATAAAAATAAAACCGTTCTTCATGACAAGCCGATTTACATTGATAAAGTTGTAAATTCAATGCAGGTTGAAGTTGCAATGCAATATACAGATGCTTATAACGAAAGCGTTCTGTCTTTTGCAAACAATATTAATACTCATTCAGGCGGAACCCATCTTACCGGTTTTAGAAATTCCATTACCCGTGTATTTAATGATTACGCCAGAAAGAATAATATTTTAAAAGATTCTGACCAGAACCTTTCCGGAGAGGATGTAAGAGAAGGTTTGACTGCTATTGTCAGTGTTAAACTTCCAAATCCTGAATTTGAGGGCCAAACAAAAGAAAAACTTGGTTCCCAGGAGGCTCTTGGGGCTGTTCAGGATGCCGTAAAAGAAAAATTGCAGGAATGGTTGGAATTTAATCCGAAAATTGCAAAAACTATTTTGGAAAAAACTCTTCAGGCCCAACGGGCAAGAGAAGCAGCAAGACGAGCTAGAGAACTTACAAGAAGAAAATCTGTATTGGAAAATTCTACTTTGCCGGGTAAACTTGCAGACTGTTCTAACCGTGAACCGGAAAAGTGTGAAATTTATCTTGTTGAGGGAGATTCCGCAGGCGGTTCCGCAAAGCAGGGAAGAAACAGAATGTTTCAGGCAATTTTGCCGCTGAGAGGGAAAATTCTGAATGTTGAACGTGCCCGGCTGGATAAAATTTATGCTAATAACGAAATTCAATCCATGGTTCAGGCTTTTGGGATTAACATCAGTAAAAATGAAGATGAAGTGGATTTGGAAAAATTACGTTATCATAAAATTATCATCATGACCGATGCGGATGTTGACGGAGCACATATTAGAACATTGTTGCTAACGTTCTTTTTCAGATATGCAAAACCTCTTATTGACAACGGTTATGTATATATTGCGCAGCCTCCGTTGTTTAAAGTTACTATAGGTAAAAATACGGAATATCTGTACAACGAGCATGCTCTTGATAAAATGTTAAAAGAACGCGGGATTAAATCTCTCAGTTTGTCGGACAAGAAAAAATCAAATGTTAAGTCCGGAGATGACCTTTTAGAACTCGTTAAGAATATGTCTGTTTTCTATAATTCTTATAATAACCCTATTCTTAACTTATATCCGGCAGTAGTTTTGAGGGGCTTGGTTCGTTCAAATATTACGCCTGAAGATTTTGATGATCAGGCCAAAATGACTGAGATTGTAGAGTATTTGAACCATTACTTGCAGGATCACGCTAAAAATTACAATATTGCGGAAGCTGCAAATTATGTTGTTTCATTGAAATATAATCCTGAGAATGCAAAATATTCACTTCAATTAAATACAAATGAAGAAGAACATGTAATTCTTAATCAGAATATAATTAAGAGTTCGGAATATAAACGGCTAAAAACGGCTTATCCGTTAATTCGTGACTATTTGATAGAAGAGTCAGACGGTTTGCTGCTTGAAACAGATACCGAGCAGTATGAGATAAACTCATTTGAAAAGCTTCAAAAAATCATAGACGAACGCGGTCAAAAGGGCATGACAATCCAACGTTTCAAAGGTTTGGGCGAAATGATGCCTCAGCAGCTGTGGGAAACAACTATGGATCCTTCAACCAGAACACTTTTAAAAGTAGGGATTGAAGATGCAATGCTGTGTGATCAGTTGTTCGATATTCTTATGGGTGACAAGGTTGATCCGCGCCGCAACTTTATTGAAGCAAATGCTGTTTACGCAACAAATATTGATACATAAAATATCTGTAATTCTTAATATGGCAGTTATTAGGACTACAAGATTATAGAGCTAAATTGCAAAAAAGTTTTTTCCGGCTTTTGGGTCGTAGAAAATTTTTGTTGTACCTGATTTTGTTTCAAACTCAAAGCAAAGCTTCATTGGTTTTTTCTTCTGAAATGCGCATAAACCTATGAGTTTGTCATCATCATTAAAAAAATTTTTGAAAAATTCCATAAGTTACACATCCTTCTTTGTTTGTTGTATAATTTATTTAAGGATTGAGTAAAAAAAGTCAATATAAGGAGAAATTAATATGGCAGGAAAAGTTACAAAAGATATGGGAATTTTAGAAATTGCGCAAAATTATCCTGAAAGTATAGAAGTATTCCAAAAATACGGATTGGGATGCCTTGGATGTGCCGCTGCAAGATTTGAAAACCTTGAAGCAGGTGCTAAAGTTCATGGATTTGATCCTGATCAAATGGTTGCTGATATCAACGCTTTAATTAAAGACTAATTATTTTATTATTTTTAGTTTGAAAAAGTCCCGGCTTAGAAAAAGACGGGACTTTTTTGGTCTGTTTCATACCAAAGTATAATATATACCATACTTTAGTATGAAATTTTTAAAATTCTATTAAAGTTTTTATTAAGTCATGCCGTATATAAAATCAAAAGCATGCAAGTAGAAGGAAAAAATCTATGGAAAATAAAGACATAAATAGCGGGGTTTCACTTTTTGGGCAATCCGAATATATGTTAGGTACAGATCCTATAGAAGAGATTTTTGCATTAAATTTGGGTGATTTTATTTCGGAACACTTGATATCGGAAGATTTGGCAAAAAAAATCAGCTCGAATGTAAAGAGTAAAAAAGAACGTCTAATTAACCAATTGAAAGAGCTGGTCTCTATATATTCTCTTAAAAATACTCTTTGTGTCTTAAATTTTGAATCAAAAGAAGATTATGCAATCTATACAGCAATCGCCCATTCTATTGTGCAGATGTTAGAGATAAAGAAGTGTAATATTTATTTGGCAAAGGATTATGCAAGAGGAATGTCAAATCCTGATTTTGACCTTGTACTTGTCGGTACTTCAGTAAAAAATTTATTTAGAGAAGGATTTAAATACAGCGATAACTCAATTATATCTGTGGCATATTCCGAATGCGAAACGATTAGTGCAAACGGTGTTATTGCAGTTCCTATGTATTGTAATGCAAGAAAAGTTGGGGTTATTGCAATAGAAGATAAAAAATCCATTGTTATAGAAAAATCATATCTTGAACTACTGGAAAGCATGGCAAAGCTTTTTGCTACATCCATGACCTTGCAAGGGGAAATAGATAACACTAACCGCTTAATGGAAGATAGTTCTGCAAGTGAAAATGATTTACAACACTCGAGAGCGGAGTTAACTGCATTAATTGGTGACTTGTGTGATTATCAACAGAGTTTTGTGGAAAATCTTGCTAGAGCCGTTGATACAAAGGGCCGTTACAAAGTTTCCCACTCTCAAAATACCGCATATATTGCTAAGAAGATTTGTCAGGAACTTGGATTAAATGAAAAGACTACTGACTTAATTTACTATGCGGCATTATTACAGAATATAGGCAAAATAATGATTCCTGAAAGGATTTTCTCTACAAACGGCAAACTGACTCCTGAGGATTTAAGCGAGATACAGAAGCACTCAAATATTGGTGTAAACCTTCTTATGAACATAAACTTTTTATCTGAAGTTGTGCCTTATGTTACATATCAAAAGGAAAGATACGATGGTTCCGGTTCGCCGGAAGGGCTTAAGGGAATGTCTATTCCGTTTGGATCAAGAATTATAGCAGTTGCCGATGCTTATAGCGCAATGACTTCAGACAGGCCATATCGAAAAGCAATGACTGTTACTAAGGCTATTTCTATATTAAAAGAAGAATCCGGATCAAAGTGGGATCCTATCGTTGTTGATTCTCTTGAAAAATGTGTTACGGAGTAATTTTCGAAAGTAGTGTTGATACTATGAGCTCCAAAACGATTGAGTATCGTTTTGGAGAGGAAGAACCCGTAAGGTGTCAGGAAACATTGAGCTTTCTGACACCCCGAATAATACAATAGTTCAAAGTAGGTTGGGGTTTCTACCCCAACTTACTTTTTCTTTAGCGGAAAACGGATTTTCGGTAGGGTGAACAAAGTGAACCCGTAAGGTGTCAGGAAACGTCCAGTTTTCTGACACCCCGAATAATCCAAGAGAGAAAAAGTAAGCAAAAAGAAAGCACTATGAGCCGTGTGATTTAAAATTCAAAATCAAGACTTGAAAATCTACTTTTTTCTTTGGTCAAAAGAAAAAAGTAGGCAAAAAAGAAAGCACTATGAGTCGTGTGATTTAAAATCAGGACTTGAAAAATATAAGAAATAGTATATAATAAAAGAAAAAGGAGGTAAACACATGGGAAAGTCAATCATAGCAGGGTATACGGGGGGGGGGGGGTAACGAACCTCAAGGGAGACAAGGGTTTTTGTCAAAAATACCTTTCTTCAAATTTGTCTCCAAATCAAATTTTTCTGTATCAATCGTAAATAAATATTATGTTGGGGTGAAACCCCAACCTACATTGAACTGTATTGGACGCATATGGAAAAGGTCGATAA